>CAKZOF010000674.1 GCA_937135995.1 uncultured Pyrinomonas sp. | reverse complement strand
GCTACGAGGGCGCACCCTGGAGCACGGGCAATAACGACTGGCTGGCCGAGCAGGTGAAGCACCACAATTGGATATATCCTGTGGCCTACGTGGACCCTCGCCACCCGCCCAGCATCGCTGAGCTAGAGCGGCGGCGGGCCCAGGGGTTTGTGGGGATCAGCCTGTATATCTTTGACGCCGAGACACGGGAGGCGTTGGCACGCCTCCCCGACGAGCTTTGGGATTGGCTGGTAGAGCGGCGCTGGCTGGTCAGCGTCAATTCGCAGGACGAGCACTGGGCTATCTGGAAGCCGATTTTGGAGCACCACGGAGAGCTACGGGTGCTGGTCTCCCACTTGGGGCTGCCCCCGAAGGTCAGCCAGCCGCCCAGCGTCGGTCCGATGATCGGCGCCGTCACGACGCCCAGACCGAAGACGGCCATCGCGGCGCCGCGCTGCTCCTGCGGGAAGCTTTCGAGCAGCACGGCTTGCGCGATCGGTTGCAACGCGCCGCCGCCGACGCCTTGCAGAATGCGCGCGACGATGATCATGCCGAGACTGGTCGCCATGCCGCACAGCGCCGAAGCGAGCGTGAAGATGATGATGCAGACGATCAGAAAGCGTTTGCGCCCAAAGAATGACGAAAGCCATCCGGTCGCCGGCAGGATGATCGCGTTCGAGACAAGATAGCTCGTCAAGACCCACGTCGCCTCTTCCGGCGTCGCCGCGAGACTGCCGGCGATGTGCGGCAGCGAGACGTTGGCGACCGAGGTGTCGAGCACCTCCATGAAGGTGGCGAGCATCACGGAGAAGGCGATCAACCACGGACTGTAGCTCGGTCGCCACGCGGCCCAATCGTTTCTGAGATCTTCGCTCATCGCGCACTCGCTCCCTTGATCATTGCACCTTCACTTCAGGTTCGACCGACATCCCCGGCGCGAGCATATGTTGCGGGTCGGGCGGCTCGTCGAAGACGATCTTGACCGGCACGCGCTGGACCACCTTGACGTAGTTGCCGGTTGCGTTCTCCGGTGGGATCAGACTGAAGCGCGCGCCCGTCCCGGCCTGTATGCTATCGATGTGACCTTTGAAAACTTTATCCGGGTAAGCGTCGACGCGGATTTCGACCGGTTGGCCGGGGCGCATTCGCCCCACCTGCGTCTCTTTGAAATTAGCGACCACCCAGACATCGCCCGACACGATCGCCATCAGAGGCTGGCCTGCCTGAACCAATGTTCCTTCTTCAACTGCGCGGCGCGTGATGCGCCCTGAAGCCGGCGCATAGATCTTCGTGTAGGAGAGTTCGAGTTCGGCCTGTTCGACGGCGGCGCGCAACTGTTCGATCGAAGCGGTCGCCGTTTCGGCTTGGGCTTGGGTGACGGCGACCTGTTGGGGCGCGGTCTCGGCTTGGGCCAGCCGCCCGAGCGCTTCGCCCACTTGCGCTTGCGCGCTGCCGATCTGCGTCTGTGCCCGACGCGCGTTCTCCTCGGCAGCGGCAGCAGCGGCGCGCGCTTCGTTCAGTTGCGCTTCGGCAGCGGCCACGCGCCCTCGCGCCGCTTCAAGCTGCGCATTAGCGGTGCGCGCGGCGGCGATCGCCTGATCGAGCCGTTGCTGCGAGATCTCATCTTTGGCGCGCAGCGCTTGATAACGCGCGACATCTGCGTTGGCGCGCGTCGCTTCGGCTTCCGCTGCTGCCACCTGCGCACGCGCTTGCGCGAGATTGGCTTCAGCCGTCGCGACCGCAGCGCGCGCTTGGGCGACGCGCCGTTGTTCGGCAGCCGCTGCCGCTTTCATCATCTCCACATCGGTGCGCGCCCGCTGCACGATGGCAGACGCTTGCTGAATGTTCGCGCGCGTGCTGGCGCGCACGAGCGCGACGCTCGCTTGCGCTTCACGCTGGCGGGCGAGCGCCGCATCGAGCGCTGCTCGCGCCTGTTCGAGCCGCGCTTGGTAATCGCGCGGATCGATCTCGGCGATCAGGTCTCCCTCTTTCACCTCTTGGTTGTCTGTGACGTAAAGCTTGACGATGTGGCCCGAAACTTTCGGGCTGACCTGCACGACGTGACCTTCGATGAAAGCGTCGTCGGTCGATTCGTGAGAGCGAGCGTACAGCCAGTAGCGTATGCCGACCACAGCGCCGACGATGAGCGCGATGCCGAGCGCCAGAAGGAAGCCGGGACGCTTGTAAAGCGGTCGCCTCTTTTCGCCAGCGCTCTTCCCGTCTTTAGCCGCGCTCTCGATCTCGGCCTCGATCCCTTCTGCGATCTCGTCGTCTCGAATCTCCTGTTCGACCACCTCTGCCATAAAACCACTCCATCGATCCGAATTGAACTCTTCATGCTACGCTTCGATGATAAAAAGCGCTGCGCGCTT
>CAKZOF010000673.1 GCA_937135995.1 uncultured Pyrinomonas sp. | reverse complement strand
AAGCCTCGAGCTTTTCGAGCGCCGAGGCGAGTGCTTCCGGATCGCGCACGATCTCCGCGCCAGCGCGATCGGCGCCGAATTCGCGCGAGCGCGAGATCGCCAGTTGAATGAGCGTCGCCGCGATGGGCGCGACGATCAGCATCAGCAATCCACCGAGCACGCCAGCAAGACCGTTGTCCCGCTCGTCGTTTCGCCCGTAGCCGCCGAAGATCATCGCCCACTGGCCCATCTGTGCGATCAGCGTGATGGCCCCGGCAAGCGTGGCGGCGATGGCGCTGATCAGTATGTCGCGGTTGCGTATGTGGCCCAGTTCGTGAGCGATCACGGCAGCGAGTTCGCGCTGGTTCAAAATGCGCATGATGCCGGTGGTCACGGCGACGACGCCGTTTTGCGGGTTGCGCCCAGTGGCGAAAGCGTTGGGTGCGTCGGCTTCGATGATGGCGACGCGCGGCTTAGGCAGACCAGCTTCGCGGGCGAGCGCGGCGACTATTTGGTGAAGCTCGGGCGCTTCCTGCTCCGAAACTTCGTGTGCTCCAGCCATGCGCAGGGCGATCCGGTCCGAGAACCAGTAGCTGCCGAAGTTCATCAAGATGGCCAGCACGAAGCCGAAGATCATGCCCGATTGTCCGCCGATGGCGCCGCCGAGCAAGACGAGCAGCGCCGTCAGCGCGCCGAGCAGAAGGGCGGTCTTTAATCCGTTGAAACCTCTCATCTTTTTGCCTCCTCTAGCCACGCCTAGGCGTGGCGCAGTGCTTTCAGCTCGAACCGTTTTCGCTCTTCGGTTGAATTACTATGGATGCGCGTTCTCGATCTTCCGCTGCTCGATCAGCGCAACACGGCTTCGCCGAGAAAGTGCTCGCGGACGTACACCACCGTGTCGTGGAGGGTTTCCGCCGGGTCGCGCGGCGCGAAGCCGAGTTCGCGCTCAGCTTTGGTCGAGTCGACGTACCAGAAGTACTCGGCCATTTCGAGGGCCGCCGGTTCCACGGGCGGCGCCAGCTTCCAGTGACGGTAGAGCGCGTGGAGGGCGTGCGCGCCGGCGAGCGTGATCTTCGCGGGGAGCGAGAAGCGCGGGGCGGCCTTCTTCGTCAGGCGTTCCAACCTCCCGAAGAAGTCGCGAAAGGTCCAATTGGCCGCGCCAAGCAGGTAACGATCGCCGTGTTTGCCGCGCTCCAGCGCACTAATGAACGTTCGGGCCGCATCGCGCGCATCGACGAAGCTCAAACCGCCAGATGGCATGGTCATGATGCGTCCGGCGAGAAAATCGAGGATGAACTTGGTGGAACTCAAGCGTTCATCGCCCGGGCCGAGGAGGAGGCTCGGATTGAGGATCACCAACCGTCGCCCGTCACCGCTGAATCGTTCGAGCGCAACGCGCTCCTGATAATACTTGCTCGCGTAATAGGGCCAGCGCGAGATGATATCGAGCGGCGGCGGATAGGTCTCGTCCGGGATCTCGGCGCCGTCTTGGGTGACGGCGATGGTGCCGCTCGTCGACGCAAGCACCAGCGTGTGCGCGCCCGCTTCGCGCGCCGCCTCGCACAACAAGCGCGTTCCTTCAACATGCGTCCGGTAGAGGCGATGAGCGTCTTCGGGATCGCGCGAGACCGTTCCGGCGAGGTGGTAGATGGCGCCAACTCCTCTCACCGCCCGCGCGACCGTGGCGGGATCGGTGATCGAGCCGCGAACGGTCTCCACGCTGAGATCATCGAGCCAAGCGGGCGCCGTCGTTGAGAGGACGCGCAAGCGGCGTTCGCCTGCCTCCGCCAACAGTCGGACCAGATGCGCGCCGAGAAAGCCCGTTCCGCCCGTGATCAGCGTCACGGATGCACGCCGCCGTGCGTTTCGCTTCGGTGTCTGTTTCGATCGGTCAGTTCGATTAGCCCGACCGGATTTGGTCTCTTTTTTCGCCTTGACCTCACGCTTGTTCGTCATGTTCGTGACGTTGTCTGAAGTGGATCGCACCGCCATGAACGTGTGCTCGCCCGTGCGCGCTGCCGCCGCGTTTGCCCCTCGCTCGTGGCTGCTGCGATCAATCGCTGCTCGTCGCAAAGTGTTTGATCTCTTCGGCGGCGCGCGTGGCGCGGCGTTCGGCGCGCCACTTCCGGCGCAACGCCATTGGATCGAAAGCGTGGCGCGTCCCGTCGCGCAAGTTCTCGATTTCGTGCCGGACGAGTGCGGCGATCAGTCGGTAGGCTTCAGCGCGCGGCATACCTTGCGTCAACTCTTCTAGCTCTTCGATCGGCAGAAAACGTCCGATGCGCGCGCCGACATCACGGCTGCGCAGCACGGTTGCGCCTTTCGGGAAGGCTTCGTACGTGCCCCAGAGATAGACTGGAAGGACGCCGACG
>CAKZOF010000672.1 GCA_937135995.1 uncultured Pyrinomonas sp. | reverse complement strand
GCGCGCAAACCGTAGATCACCGGCGCTAGATCGCGCGAGGGCGAAAAATCCTGAACTTGCTCGATTTCGGAATCAAATTTGTAAACGGCGGCGACGTCGTTGCCGCGCAATCCGTCGAGAAAACGGATCGCTGCCGACCGAGCCAGCGCTTCGCGCCCTTCCATGCTACCGGAAGAATCGATCAGAATCGCGACGGCAAAGGGCGTCTCTTCGTAACTGAATTCGGTGATCTGCTGCTCGCGTCCGTCTTCGAGGACGCGAAAGTCCTCTTTGCGGAGGCCGTTCACGTAGTCGCCTTTGGCATCGGTGGCCGTCAAGTTGAGTACGACGAGATCCGTGTTGACGCGCACAACCTCTTCATCCGTTCGCTCGCCTTGCGCGTGTGTCGCGGAGGCAGCGAGCAGACAGAGCAACAGGGCCGAAAGCAGCGTGCCATGTTTCATGACATGCGACGGATCAGACGGACGAGTTCGATGATCTCGTTGCTCTTTTCGATGATGCTCGCCGAGACGACTTGACGCGGAGTCTTCGCTACCTCATCGCTCAATTGTTTAGCGGTGCGCAAAAGACGATGCACGGCTTGTTCGAGCGTCGTCGGCGCAGCCTTGAGCGCATCAGGCATGTCGGAGCCACCCGCTTCGCTCCGTATACGACGCGCCAGCTTTTCGATCCGTTCGAGACGCCGCGCGTCCTGCGCGTCGAGGTCCGCTCGCTTCTCGATGTCGCGTTGAAGTTCCTCGCTGAGACGCGCGATCTCCTCGGCGCGTTCGATGTTCTCGCGATGTTCCTTCTTCTCGTGTTCGATCAATTGTCGCGCCATCGCTTCAGCCGCAGGCGAGCCCATGGGCGGCGTACGCTCTTGCTCGGCATCGTCGCCGCGCGATTGCGCGTTGACTCCGCTGACGAGGGCGATGAGCAAGCAGAACGAGAAGAGAACATTGCGTCGCTTCATCGAGAAGAAGTCTAACGAAAGATCTGCGCTGAAGACAAGCGACACCTTGCATCGTCGATGGCGACGCGAACGAACTGGAGCGCTCGCGCTTCTGAGTTGGAAGGCGTCCGCTCTTGAGACGGGAAGCGCGATCGAGCAGGTCTAGGGGGACATTTGGCGAACACCACATCGAAGCTCCCGCGTAGAAGGGACGCGATCAAGCGCCATGCGACGGACGCCAACCTTGAGGCTCGTGTCGGAACGTCGTTCTCCCCCCCCGAGAGAGCGGGGGCGCAGAGTAGCTCGCACACGAAAGGTAATGAGCACAAGAAGTTAGTGGCTGCCACCGGCGAACGGAGTTGAACTTCGGACGGCGCGCCGACTCCTCATGTTCTTCATGAATGGCTTGGAGCCGACAGACAACAAACGTCACGGCGTGCTGGATAGTTCTTTGCGAGTCGTGCCGAGCGCGAGCGGCTCGCCCCGTGGTAGGCGAAGAGAGCTGAATGCGAATCACCCAGAGTTACGTGTCTTCATTTCGAGTGAGATATCGAAGATGGGCGCGAAGGGGGGCAGCGGTTGAAGGGATCGCCCAGGGTTACGTGTCTTCGCTTCGAGTGAAATGGCCCAGAGATCAAGGAACGCGGATCGGAGTATCCGGTGTGTTGATGAAGTCGCCGCCGTCGGTGCGCGGCGGTTGGCTGGGGAGATGGGGCGGCGCTGGCGGGCGGCGTTCTCCGATGTTCGACTCGAAAGCGATCTCGCGTCCTTCTCCGCTACGCAGGCGGACAGGGCGCGCCACGACCCAGCGGCGCGCGGGCACAGTCAAGGTGAAACGTCCTCGTTCTCCGGGAGCGAGATCCGCCGGCACGAGCGGCACCGATTGAACCTCGATGGAGCCTGCGGCGCGCGGCACGAGCTCCACTTCGACGCTGAGCTGTTCGAGCGTGGCGGTGGACTGGTTGATCACCGTCCCCGAGATCACGGCGCGATCCTTTTGGGCGCGCGCTTCATCGACGAGCACGAGCGCCAGTGCTGGTGCTGGTGGCGGATCAGCTGCTTGCCGCTGATTCCAGCGCTGTTGATTTCGGTGTTGCAAGTAGAGGTAGCCGCCGATGAGCGCTGCCGACGCGACGAGCGCACAGCAGATGGCGAGGGCGCGCCCGGTCCACTCGGGTTTGTTGGCCTCTTCCTTGGAGAAGATGATGCTCATGCTTGCAGGTGCTGATGAAAACCGAAAGGTTGGCCACCGTTTGCGCGATGCTGCCGGCTTTTCGGTTCTTCTACGCTGGCAGGGGCCGATTCATCGCCACTTTGACCGAATCAACCTCTGCGTCCAACCACACGACTTGAACGTCCGTTGACGGGCGCCGATTCCACTCATGGAGTTGTCGCATTTGGCGGCCCGCCGGCGAGCTTTTCAACGAGCGCACGCAGGAACTCCTGCTCAGCTGCTCCAGTGCTTCGAAGTCTGACCCATTCGGCGCCCGAGATGCCATCGCTGCGCCCTTCGATGCGCGCGTTGACGGCGACGTTGGTGCTGTTGCCGTCGACAGGTTGGACCTCGATGATGAGGACGTAGCGCCCGCGCGTCCATCCGGTCCCTGGTGTGTCGATGATCTCGGCGTAACGACTCAATTCGGACGTCGCGACGATGCTCCCTTTGGCGAAGGTGTATGGCTGCGTGATGAACAGCCCTTCGTCCGGTTTGGAAGCTGCGGTGTCGAGCGTCAGACGTCGCTCGCGCATCACCTCTTGAATGGCGTTGATGACCGCGTCACGGCGCGCGGCGAAACGATACGGGTTGGGGAGTTCAACGGTGGGCGGCGTGCGCCCTTTGCCGAAGTCTATGCCACGCCCAGCGCCGACGTTGGTCTTGGCCCCGTTGTTGCCGGGCGCGCGCTCGGTGCCAGCATCGCGTATGCGTTCGTTCTGCGTGTCAACGCCTTTCTCTTGCGCTCGCACGGCGATGCCGCCAGCGAGAACAACGAAGGTCAAGACGAGCAGCGGAATTTCGAACGCACGCTTCAAGCCAAGCCCTCGCTTGGCTCGGTGTCTATGTGTCCAGCGATCTGCGAGCGATCCCATCCCGTTGATGATCTGTTTCACCAGCGTTTCCCCTTTTGACAGACGAAGGCCAGCATAAAACAACGTGCGGCCCCATAGCAAGAAAAAGCTCGCGCGAAGCACGCCCACGGAGCGTGGCCCGATTCAAACGCTGCCAAATGGTGGAGAGCAGGGCAGTCTCTCTACGCGAAGCGTGGAAGCGGACGCTTCTCGCCGTGGCGAACGGATTCTCGCTTCCCGCGACGCGAGATAACACCTCGGACGGAAGAGTCTTTGGCGCGCGAGGATGCTGCACGGGATCGGCAAAGCACAAAACGAGCAGCGACCGTCACCCCCATATCCCTCCGCCTTCGATCCACATCGGCGAACACCACGCTGCCACCGTCGCTGTCGAGATGGTCGCTTTTCCGCCGGCGCGGAAATCAAGGGGCCGCATCGCGTAAAGATGAATTCGCAAGAGTCGTCTTCGTACTACCAAGTTTCGACATCGCACAAGCGAAGCGCTACACGCTCGCCGGGCATGATCTTGGCGGCGTGTTGTGTGAAGATGTTCAGGCGTTCTTGGGCGGGTCGTCCGAGAAGAGCACTCCTCGGCTCGCGCTTTGATGTGCTTGTTGGGGCTGAGTTCAACGATTCTGTGCGTCGCGGCGGCGCTCCCACTCGCGCAAGGCTTGAACGCCGCGCCAGAAATCCGCCTCGTTGTTGTAGAAGTTGTGGGCGCCATCGTCGCGCGATGGTTCGCGCACGTAGTAGAGGTAATCGGTTTCGGCTGGATTGAGTGCCGCTTCGATGGAACGCGCTCCGGGCGAAGCGACAGGACCGGGCGGCAGCCCAACGACGCGGCGCGTGTTGTAGGGCGAATCGCGTTCCAGATCGCTCTGGTAGACCTTGCCATCGCCGCGCCACTTGCCGGCCAGTTTGGAGGCATAGACCACCGTCGAATCTATGCCGAGCGGCATTTGGCGGCGCAGGCGATTGTAGATGACCGAAGCGATCAGCGGGCGTTCTTCGTCGAGTTTGGCTTCGGTTTCGATCAACGAGGCGATGATGACCACTTCGCGCACGGTCTGGTTACGCGCGCGTGCGCGCGCGGCGAAGCGCTCTTGCCAGACTTGGCGAAAGCGCCGGACCATGGCGGCGACCATCTCGCGCGGTTTGACGTCGGGCGGAAAGCTATAGGTGTCCGGGTAGAGGTAGCCTTCGAGATTGCGCGCTTCGGGGTCGAGATCGTTGATGAGCGAAACATCATCCATCAGGGCGAGCGCCTCCGGAGCGCTGATGCTGAGTTCCGGCAGACGTGACATGGCCTCGGCGATGTCCCACCGCGCCCACCCTTCGACGACCGTGAAGCGATTGAGGCGCTGTTCGCCTTCTTCGAGCCGTCGGAGGACTTCCAGCGGCGAGATGGGAGAAGGGAAACGATATTCGCCGGCCTTTAGACGCGCGCCCGCGCCGGTCGTGCGAAGGTAGATATAGGTGGGCCACCAGCGACGGAGCACGCCGCGCGCGGCGAGTGCGGTGACGATTTGGCGCGGAGACGAGCCGCGCGGGATGACAATGTACTCATCGGCGTGCGCGTGCTCCACCGGAGCGCGCAGCTCGCGCACGAACCACAAAACGGCGCCCGCGCCAGCCAGCGTGAGGATGAGCAGGGCGAGCGACGCCCATCGTAGAAGTCTCCGGCGAGGCATGGCAAAGCGCAGTGTACAACAAAGCCTTGGAGAAAGCGGAATCCAGTTGGGCGATCTAGTGCGCTCTTTTCGCCGCGCTCTCTGCGACCGTCCGGATCGAGAGGGTGGGGCGCGTTAGGCCAACAGCTGCTGCGCGCCGACACTTCAAGAAAAAGCAACCGGGTTCGGGCCGCAAGATGTAGAGCGCTGGAGGAACAGAATCGACTCCTATTCGACGGCGATCCGCTGTGTTGGCGTTTGCGCGAGGAAATCGCGCAAGATGACGAGCGCGGCGGCAGCGTCCACCCGAGCGCGGCGCGCGGCTCGTTTCAAGCCGGCAGCACGAAGTTGCTCTTCAGCCTCGCGCGTGCTCAATCGTTCATCCTGCAAGTAGACGGGAAGACGCGTCTGGCGGGCGATCTGCGCGGCGGCCGCGCGCGCGCGGCGCGCGGCATCGCCTTCGGCACCGTCCATGCGCAAAGGGAGTCCGACGACGATGGCGCACACGTCGAGTTCTGTGCAGAGCGCGGCGATGCGTTGCGCGAAATCGTGCGTCATCTCGATGGTTGGCAGCGGGCGCGTCGTCAAACGCAGTTCGTCGGAGACGGCCAACCCGATGCGCCGCGCGCCGAGATCGACGGCAAGCACGCGACCGAACCCAGAATCAGGGGCGAACTGAGTATTGGACATCGGAAGAGATCGGAAGAGCACACGTCTGAACTCCAGTCACG
>CAKZOF010000671.1 GCA_937135995.1 uncultured Pyrinomonas sp. | reverse complement strand
GACTGCCGCACCGGAACCGAGTTCAAGACTCTTTCCAGCGCGCGCCATCAAATGTAGATTGGTCTCGAGATAGCGTTTGATGGTCGAAAGCTCGTGCCACATGCCGCTCGCTACGTGCGCCATTATCCTCTCGCCCGCGGCGATCGCTTTCGGGTAAACATCGGTGGTCGAGTGCGAGAAGACGCCCGGCGGGATGTAATCGAAGATGCGTGGTTCGAGTATTTGGATCCCAGTGAACATGAGCGGCGGATCCGCCCCTTCGCCTTGAGCGGGATCAGGGAATCCACCGAACCTCTTGATCAAACCGCGTTCGGTTTCGACCACGCTATAACGCTCGCGTTCGCTGTTGACGCGCAGGATCAGAGTCGCCAGCGCTTTCTGCTCGCGATGTACGCGCAGGGCGGCGGCAAGATCGATGTCGGTGACGATTTTGCCGTTGATGACGACGAACGTTTCGCTAAAGAAATCTCGGCCCAAAACCCTACGCGCGTTGTCCAACGCGCCGCTCGTGCCCAGAATCTCCGGCTCCTCGACGTAGCGCGCGCCGACGCCGAAACGACTTCCGTCGCCCAACGCTGCGCGCACCGACTCCGGCCGGTGATGAAGATTGACGGCCACCTCGCGGCAGCCGTGACGAGACAGGTATTCGGCGACGTACCCAATCAATGGACGTCCCATGATCGGCACGGCCGGTTTGGCGCGGTCCGCCGTCAACGGCCACAATCGCGTGCCATATCCGGCGGCGAGGATCATCGCGCGCATATGGGTTCCCTCCGGCGTCGAAGCTGAAAGAAGGACTTTTCGGATCGGCGGCGACAGCCATCGCCTGAACGCGCGGATCTTTTGTCGGGGAGAGTCGGTTCGGGCGCATTCGGTCCGCCGTTCAAAAAGGCTCCTCATGATAACATGCCCGCGCCACGCACGGGCACCCGGCGCGCCGGTGCTCCTGTTGCGCGGGCCGACAACATGCCTGCGCACACGCGAGCGCTCGTGACCATGATGCGCGTGAAATCTTCCCCGGTGCAACGTGCCCGCGCACGCATAGGCAAGGGTGGGCTGGTCTGGAACGGGCATTAACCGAAGATCCGTCTTCGCATTGCGGCGCGAAGAATGTTATCCTTTCGCCTTTTGCTGGGAAGATGAAAGAGTTTACCACGGACGTTCTCATCGTCGGCGGAGGCGTCGGCGGATGTGCCGCCGCGCTGGCAATTTGTCGTGCTGGCTACCGTGCGATCCTCACGGAAGAGACCGATTGGATCGGCGGGCAGTTGACGAGTCAAGCGGTGCCGCCCGACGAGCACGGCTGGATAGAGCATTTCGGTTGCACGGCGAGCTACCGTCGCTTCCGCCAACTGGTCCGCGAACACTACCGTAGGTTCTACCCGCTCACCGAGCAGGCGATGGCGAACCCGTATCTCAATCCCGGCAACGGGTGGGTATCGCCTCTTTGTCACGAACCGAAGGCGGCGTTGCTCGTTCTGGAGGCGATGCTGGCGCCGCACACAAGCAGCGGACGACTCGTCATCTTGCGCCGCCACGTCCCGATCGCAGCAGAGGTCGACGGAGATTTCGTGCGCGCCGTGGTGGTGGAAGACCAGCGCACAGGAGAGCGCCGGACGATTTCAGCCCACTACTTCCTCGACGCCACCGAACTCGGCGACCTGCTGCCTCTCACAGGAACGGAGTTCGTCACCGGTGCGGAGAGTCGGGACCAGACGGGCGAGCCGCACGCTAAACCGAGACCGGAACCGCACAACGTGCAGGCTTTTTCGATCTGCTTCGCCCTAAGCTACCATCCGGGCGAGGATCACACCATTGAAAAGCCAGCCGAGTACGATGCGTGGCGCGACTACGTACCCCGACTTGAACCGGCGTGGCCAGGCAAGCTCTTCTCGTGGATCATCTCCAACCCACGCACCTTGCAACCGCACGCTTACCGCTTCGACCCAGAGAACGAAACGGGTCGTGCCTTCTCCGGCTTGTGGACCTACCGACGGATCCTAGACCGCAGGAACTTCACCCAAGGCTCGATGCCGAGCGACATCTCGTTGATGAACGTCCCCATGCTCGATTACTTGGATGGCGACATCACAGACGCAACCGAACGCGCACGGCATCTTGCCCGCGCGCGCCAGCAGAGCCTCGCTTTTCTCTACTGGTTGCAGACGGAAGCGCCGCGCGCCGCCGGCGGGCATGGCTTCCCCGAACTCAAGCTGCGCGCCGACGTGGTCGGCGACACCGAGGATGGGTTAGCGAAGGCACCCTACGTCCGCGAATCGCGTCGCATACGCGCCGAATTCACTATCTGTGAGCAACACGTTTCAGCCGCGTTGCGGCCGCACGACGACCGCGCCGAACGGTTCGAGGACTCCATCGGCATCGGGTACTACCGCATCGATCTTCATCCGACCTGCGGCGGCGACAACTATTTGGACATCGAAAGTCTGCCGTTTCAGATCCCGCTCGGCGCGCTGCTGCCCGTGCGCGTGGAGAACTTGCTTCCAGCCTGCAAGAACATCGGCACAACTCACATCACCAACGGTTGCTATCGCCTGCATCCGGTCGAGTGGAACGTAGGCGAATCGGCTGGACATCTTGCGGCCTTCTGTCTAGAACAGAAGGTCGCCCCCCGCGCCGTGCGCGCCCACAAGCTGAGCGATTTTCAACGGGTGTTGACAGCGGCGGGGATCGAACTGACTTGGCCTGCGAATCTGGATCTACGCGAGGGCGATCCACACCGACACGCAAGCTCTTGAACACACGCGCTGAGAGGAAGGAACATGAACCAAGCACCGATCTCTTCTTTCATCGAGCATCACTTCAGACACTTCAACGCGGCGGCGCTCGTCGATGCAGCCCGCGCTTACCGCCGTCATCTCGAAGCGGGCGGCAAGATGTTTCTCACTTTGGCCGGCGCGATGAGCACAGCGGAACTCGGTTTGAGCTTGGCCGAGATGATCCGCCAAGACAAAGTTCATGCCATCTCATGCACGGGAGCCAACCTCGAAGAAGATCTCTTCAATCTCGTGGCTCATGATTTTTACGAGCGTGTGCCCAATTGGCGCGATCTGACGCCCGAAGACGAACGCGCCTTGCTCGAACGCCACATGAACCGCGTCACCGATACGTGCATCCCGGAGATGGAAGCCATGCGACGACTCGAAGGCGCGCTGCTCGACGAGTGGACGCGCGCCGATCAAGCGGGCGAGCGCTACTTCCCCCACCAATTCATGTATCGCATCCTGCGTTCGGGCGCGCTCGAAGAGTTCTATCAGATAGATCCGAAAGATTCATGGGTCTATGCGGCGATGGAACGTGAGCTTCCGATCTTCGTCCCCGGCTGGGAAGATTCGACCATGGGCAACATGTACGCCGCCCACTGCATCGCGGGCGACATCAAGCAGGTCCATACGGTGCGCACCGGCATTGAGTACATGATCGAGCTGGCCGACTGGTACACCCGCGTTTCAGCCGAAGCGCCCATCGGATTTTTTCAGATCGGCGGCGGCATCGCCGGCGATTTCCCGATCTGCGTCGTCCCGATGCTCCACCAAGACCTGCGCCGCGAGAATGTCCCCGTCTGGGCCTACTTCTGCCAGATCTCAGATTCGACGACGAGCTATGGTTCGTATTCAGGCGCCGTCCCGAACGAGAAGATCACGTGGGGCAAGCTGGCGGTCGATACGCCTAAGTTCGTCATCGAGTCGGACGCGACCATCGTCGCGCCGCTCATCTTCGCCTACGTCCTTGGCTGGTGATAGGCTCGCAGTCGGGGCGTAACCCCTCTTGCCGCAGGAGAGCGTCAAATGGTTTCGTCGCACCGTTTCATCGTCACGGGCAGGGCTGGGTTCATCGGCAGCGCGCTCGTCTGGAAGCTCAACCGAATGGGCGAGACCGATATCCTCATCGTCGATCGACTGGACCAGTCGGACAAGTGGAAGAACCTCGCGCCGCTCAAGTTCCAAGACTACTTGGACGCCGATGACTTCCTGCAACGTGTGGAGCGAACGCCGCAGAATCTCAGCGCAACGCGCTTCTTGCTTCACATGGGCGCTTGCTCTTCGACCACCGAGCGCGATGCGCGCTACATGATGCGCAACAACTACGAGTTCACCAAAGAACTGGCCCATTGGGCGGTGGCCCACGGCGTGCGCTTCATTTACGCTTCGTCGGCGGCGACCTACGGCGACGGCTCAGGCGGGATGGAAGATGGCACAGAGAATTTGGAGAGGCTCCGCCCGCTCAACATCTACGGCTACTCGAAACACCTCTTCGATCTCCATGCGCATCGTTGCGGGCTATTTGCGCGCATCGTCGGGCTGAAGTATTTCAACGTCTTCGGTCCGAACGAAAATCACAAGGGCGAGATGCGCAGCCTCGTCAACAAAGCCTTCACGCAAGCGCGCGAGACGGGCACGATCAAACTCTTCAAGAGCCACCACCCAAACTACCGCGACGGTGAATTCGGGCGCGATTTTCTCTACGTCAAGGACGCCGCCGAGATGACGCTCCACTTCATCGAAAATCCGGCCAGCGGATTGTTCAACATCGGATCGGGCCAGATGCATACATGGCGCGAGCTGGCCGAGGCGATCTTTGCGGCGCTCGAGATGGAACCGCGCATCGAATACATCGAGATGCCCGCTGAAATACGGGACCGCTACCAGTACCACACGCAAGCTGACATCACGCGCCTTCGCCAGACCGGCTATACGAAACCCATCACGCCGCTCAAAGAGGCGGTCGCCGACTACATACGCAACTATCTCATCCCGGGCAAATTCCTCGACGACGAAAGAGGTCAATGACGGCGCATCCTAAAGCGCCCTTGCCAAGCACTTGATGGATCAGGACGAAGAATAAAACACCGGTCCGAAAGCATTTAACGACAGGCTTGACTTTACTCTCTTTTTTTTTACACTCCGGCACAATCAGATCTTTACGCTTGGAGGAATGAAAGGCAATGCTGTGGAAACGTGGATCGATCGCGCTTCTTACAATCGTGTTGACCATCGCTCTAGCGAATATTTCGGCGCTTGCGCTCTGTACCACTGTAGTCGCCGACGAATACACATGTTATCCCGTTGGCGAAGATGCCTGTTATTGTTACTATGATTGCTATTGCAAAGTGAGCCTGACTGAATGCAGCGCGGCGCTGACGAGAGATGGGTTTGAAGATGTCGGGCAGGCCCATTGATCGATAGCACCAATCGCCGCCACGAAAGCAGAGACGAAGGAGGATGAGCGAATTCGCAGCGAGGGCCTTTTCAAAGAGAAGGCCGACCGCTTATTCTGATCTAGGGGCTCAATATGCATAACGTCTCTCTTCTGGGATCACTGTTTTTGCTCCTCTCTTTAAACGCAGCGGCAGTTAAAGCCCAGCCTCAAGAGAAGAAGACGGGGCGGTTGGTAGCGGTCACTCCCAATCGCCTCGCGCCTGAGCTTTACTCGGAAAAGCTCACGCTCAGAATCACGTTGATGAATCTTCCCGGCGCGAATGAGCCACGCAGCCAATGGCAAGGCGAGTACAAAGTCTATTTCGTCGCCGAACGGGAATTCGAGAAGATCATGCGTCAGTTGAAACGAGAAGGTCGTGATCGCGAACTGACCCCTGAGCTATTCCCGCAAAAGGTTCTGCTCGCACAAGGAAACTTCACGAAGAACGGTTTGAAAACGTTGTCCGAACGGACCTTCATCGTGAAAGACATAGACTTTAAAAGAAAGGTTCCTACCGACCAGCGGACCTCTTTTGCAACAATCATGAGCTTCTACTCGATCAAGGTGTACGACGCGAAGCTCGGCAGAACGATCTATGATTCCGGTGTATTCTTCTCTCCTCCATTTGAAGCCCAAGGAAACGATCAGCGCTCGATGGCCCCGCTTTCAACCATCTATTTGAACTTCTACGTTTCCGAGAATGGCGACGTATACAAGTCAAGTAGCCAAGAGGATAGCGGGAGGGAGGTATGGGGCATGACGAGATGAAATCAGCGTCCGGGATCGTTCTCTGGACGAAACACTCTCAAGCGTTCGCCTTGGCCGCGCTTTTCACCATTACCTTCTGCGTCAGCTTTGCCCTCTTTTATTCGTTCCATGCGAAGAAGGAAGAGATTCAAGATCAGCCCGAGATGAATCTGCCGCTGCCCGATGCCGTTTTGATCGATGAAGCAGATCGAGTCTCGCCGAACTCCGCTTTGAGGACCGGGAAGCTCATCCTAGTGTTCGTCACGCCCGATTGCAAAGCCTGTCTTAAAGAGGCAGAGTTTTTACGCGAGGTCGTCAGAAAGCGTCCAGATATCCCTATCTACGGCATAATCCCATTTGGTGATAAAGACAGAGCTTTACAAGAAGCAAAAGCGCATTTTCCGTTCAAGGTCTTTTACGACCAAAATCAACATTTGGCAGCAAAGATCGGGATCAATCGCGTTCCGATCAAGCTCTTTGTCGAAGATGGCACTATCAAGAGAGGTTGGGGCGGGGCGATGATTCAACAGGCAAGGAAGGAGAGATTCTTGCGCTGGTTGGAGAAGATATAGAATAATCGCAAAGCGAGTTTGCCGTTGGAGGTTGGGGCATGTTCAAATCGGCGATCAGCTTGGCTTTGATCTTAACGACTTCTTTGGGGGTGGCCCAGAAGAAAGAGCCCCAACAACCAAACAGAACGACAGCGGCAAGACAGAAAGCTAGTTCGGACCAAACAGAGGCTGATCGTCGAACTTTAATAACGCAAGAGATCATCGAAACGCTAAGACAAACGGCGAGCGAATCGAGAAATTGGGAGAGAAAAGATCTCGCCGCGAAGGCCCAAGCCGAGATCGCCGATCTACTGTGGGACCACGATATCGAAACGTCTCGCGCGATCCTCATTTCTGCATGGCAAACCGCAAAGCAGATCGAAGAACAGAAGCGGGATCGCTCCCGCTATCGCAACCGTTCACCGCTCCTTGAAGTGAAAAGCGAAGGTCTTCTCGTGGCGAGGAAGCGCGATCGCCGGTTGGCTGAGAAATGGCTCAGCGAAATCGAAGACGAACGGAAATCGAATGCTGAAGAGAACGACCGCGGCGTCTTTGACGATCGCACGCCAAAAAGCTCCGTCCTGTTGCAGACGGCGCTGGCCGTCGCCAAAGAGAACCCACAACTTGCTGCAGAGATCGCGCGCGAAAGCTTAAGGGACGGCATCTCGTTCGGCCTTCAGGAAGTGTTGGTCGCTCTGCAAGAGCGGTCCGTCGACTTGGCAGAATCCGTCTTTCGCGCTGCACTCGCTCGGCTGGCCACCAACGGATTGATCGACCCGAACGAGCTCTTGATCCTCTACTCCTACCTCTATAGGCCAGGCGTGATCTCCGCTGCTGGCAACAACCAGAGTCGCAGCGTTGTAACTTTGGCCGTCAGCAAAGCTCCAGCAAGGGTCACGGCGATAGCACAGCTTAAGCCGCAGCTTGCCGCTCAATTTCTCGATCTCGCCGCGGATCTACTGCTGAACGCGCCGATGCCATCGAGCGCGCCGAACGCGTCGCTCGAGGCACGCGCCGAGATCAATGCGCTGGATCTGCTCATTCCGCGCGTCAGAGAAGTAGCGCCCGAAAAGGCTGCGTTGCTCGCTCAAAGAGCACAAGCGATCGTCGCCGACGCGCAATTCGCATCTGGTTTACCAGCTCCCCCTGAAGGCTACATCGAACCTCGGCCACATGAAAGTAGAAGCGAGTACGCCCAAAGGCGCGTCGAGTATCTCGAAAGCTTAGCCGAACGCGAGGCCCCCGGTCTAAGGCGCGACCTGGCCTTCGCTAAAGCAGCGCTCGCTACGGAGGTCGAAAACTACGAACGCGGGCAGCAGATCGCCGCGCGCATCAACGATGACGAACTTAGGTCCGCGATCAGCAATTGGCTCGCTTATCGTGCGACGCTTCGTCTCCTCAAGCGCAAAAGATTCGATAAAGCGCGTCAACTCAGCGAAAACAACAGCGATCTCGCTCAACGCGCCGTCTGTTTAATCGCCGGAGCGCAGAGGATGATTGAAGCGCAAGACTTATCGCGCGCGCGGGATTGGTTACGCGAAGCAAGTAACTTGATCACACGAGCACCTCTTGATGGAAGCTGGACTAAGATCGCGCTGGGCATCGCGGCAGCCTACGGTAAGTTCGATAAACTCGCAGCGTTGTCTGCGCTTCAGGAAGCAGTGAAACTGATGAACAAATTCTCTGAAGCTTCGGTTGACGGAGAGGAGCCGCCGTCGTTGGCTCGCTTCTCGGGCGTTCCCGGAACGGAGAGCGACATTGCCGCAACGGGATTTGGCTTGGCGTCGGCCATATCTAGCTTCGAGATCGAAGATTTCGACGTCGTGCGTAGCATATTAAGGGAGATAGAGAACTCCGAAGCCAGAGGATCAGCGCTGCTCCGTTTGTCTCGGCACCTTTTGAAGGCAAGGGCAAGCGAAAAGGCCGAAAACCAAGATCGCAAATAGTCTAAGCGGGCACGCCAATCGGCCAGTTAATGAGCATCAAACCACTGCTCAATCCAGTGGCACAAAGCCGCATGCGCTTCCTGTCCATGACCTCCTTTGCGCTCGACACTGCCGCTTTGTCTCGTTTCGCTCTGCCTTCCTTGAAGAAACGACCTCCGTCCCAAGATGACCAAGCTGCTCCAAACTAGCCTTCGATGAATAATTAAATTATCAGACGTGAATGACGTGGGAGCGGCGCCAGACGTACGTCGGGATTGAACCATGCGGGGCTGACGTCAAGAGGATCAAATACTCTTCGTCCTCCTTTTCGGGAGGCACCATCGCCTGCCAGGATCCAGCCCCAGCTTCGGCGGTCACCGTTCGTTCCGGCATCTCCACGAGCGCGAGCCGCCGCAAACAGGCGTAAAGGTGGTCGCGCCCGCGCCCGTATTCGCCTCTCTCTTCGCCAAGCGAAAGGCGGACTTCCATGCGCTCCGCAATGAAATGTGCGACGAGCGATGCGGCCAACGTCACGCCGCGCTCGAAGCGCTGTGACCAGTTATCACCCTCTTCACGACGCATAATGTCGAAGAGTACGTGCACGCGACGCTCCTCTTCCGCTGTGAACTCACGCACGATCAGGCGTCGCGCGCGCGCCGTCGCCTTCCAATCGACGTACCGCAAGCTGTCATGCGGCTGGTAATCGCGCAGGCTATAGAGATCGTGCCCTGTGCCGCGACGCGCCGTTTCGCTCTGACCGAGCGCCATTGGCAACAGGTGAAGCTCGTCGCCGATCGGTTCCGGTTTCGGATAGATGATGATCTCCACGTCGCGTGCGTGGAGCCGACGGCGTAGGCGGAAGAAACCGAACGGGAAGCGCGTCGAAAGATCGAAGCCGATCACCTTCCAGCGCCCACGCCGATCAAAGAGCTGCTCGCTCCGCTGCTCGACGCGCGACCGCGCTGGCACGTAGACGAAATAACCGAGCGCACGTCTGCTCATCTTGCGTTCGAAGACGGCGCGCGCTTCGACGAAGACTGAAACCGAAGGCCACAAACGCTTCGAGTTCTGTAGGGCAACCAGCACGGGAGCCGACTCCCCAGCGAAGATGTGATCCGGGAAACGAGCTTGCACTTGCAGCTCGCGCAACGCCATCCTGCCAGCGGCGAGAGCGACGAAGAGCGTCGAAACGAGTGCCGAAAAGATCAGAAACAAGAGGTTGTTTCCGGTGTTGGCCGCCGCAAAGGCGACCACCGCCAACAGCGTGAGAAAAAGCCAGCCGCCGGCGCCGACGCGCACCGGAAGATCAAAGAGCGCGATTTCCGCCCGCGCCGAGCGAAAGAGCGGTGGGATGACGAAGATAATGATCAACGCGACGAAGACGAGCGACGCGATGGCTGCAAGACGGGCTATTTCTGGCTCGCCCCAGCGACGGGCCAACGCCGTCAGCACCGCCATCAGGATGCCGCCTAAGACGAGCGCGCTGCCAGCCATCGCTTGGACCCAAGCACGCCGTGTCTTGGGCCAGAAGTCAGCGACGCGCAACCACGAGCGCGCTTTTTCCAACCTCTGGTTCATACTGGAACGGCGACCGTCTTGATGATCTCGCGCAACACGGCTTCGGCCTCTTCACTGCGCCGCATGGACGATGAGAAGCGCGAATTAACCACGAGGCGATGCGCAAAGACCGGCATCACGAGACGTTTGATGTCGTCAGGCAGGCAGTAGGCGCGATGTTCGGTGAGCGCCAGCGCCTGCGCGGCGCGAAAGAGGGCGAGCGTTCCGCGCGGACTGACGCCGAGATCGAGCATCTCGGAGCGACGCGTCGCTTCCACGATGCGCAACAGGTAATCGACCAACACATCGTCGACGCGCACCTGCGCGACGATGCGCTGCAACTCTAAGATCTCTTCGCCACTCATCACGGGCTGCAACGTAGTGAGTGGATCGCTTTGCGTCCGCTCGCGCAAGATGCGTCGTTCGACTTCCGGCTCCGGATAGCCGATGCGTACGCGCAGCATGAAGCGGTCGAGTTGCGACTCAGGCAGCGGATAGGTGCCGTGATGCTCGATCGGGTTCTGCGTGGCGATAACGATGAACGGGCGCGGCAGCGGATAGGTGACTCCTTCCACCGTGACGTGCCCCTCGGCCATCGCTTCGAGCAGCGCCGATTGCGTCTTCGGCGTCGTGCGGTTGATCTCGTCAGCCAGCACGACGTGAGCGAACACGGGGCCGCGCTTGAACTCAAACTCGGAAGAGCGTTCGTTGTACACCGACAGTCCAATCAGATCGGACGGCAGAAGATCGGAAGTAAATTGTATCCGCTGAAAGCTCAGGTCGAGCGATCGGGCGAGCGCTTGCGCCAACGTCGTTTTGCCGACGCCCGGCACATCTTCGACCAACAGGTGGCCGCCAGCGACGAGCGCTACGACCGCCAGTTGGACGGCTTCGGATTTGCCGTGAATCACCGTCTCGATGGCCGCTTGCAGCTGCTCGAGGCGCTGTGCGGCCACGCTGACAGCGCTCTCTTCGATTGTCGGAAAGCGATTCATGTTCGAATGATCTACGTCCATTCTACACGACGGCCGCCGCCATCGCATCCGGCGTGGAAGTTAGCGCCGACCGGGCGCGCCGTAGTAAAATTACTCTCTCGTTTGATGCCGTATTTTGGAACTTCGACCGTCACAGCGGCGTGTAATTCCGTTGGGAGAAGAGCATGACGAAGACCAGAAGACGCCAACAAGGATTCTCGTTGATCGAATTGCTGATCGTCGTCGCGATCATCGGTATCTTGGTAAGCATCATTGTGCCCGCCTACCGCTCGAGCGTGCGACGCGGCAACGAGGCGGCGGCCATCGGCACGCTGCGCACTATTCGCGACAGCCAGATCGACTACGCCATGTCGCACCGCGGCGAATACGGCACATTCGATCAACTCATTCAAGCCAAGTATTTGGATCAGCGCTTTGCGGGCGATCAGCCAGTGATCAGCGGCTACATCTTCCGCCTGAAGGTGGTCCCGAAATCCGGCACGCAACCGGCCTTTTTCAGCGTCAACGCCGATCCGCAGCAACCGGGCGTCACGGGAACGCGCTACTTCTACATCGATTCAAACGTCAGCGTGCCGCGCGAAAACAGCGAGCAGCCGGCGTCGCCCGACGATCCGCCCATCGAATAGACGGCGCTTGACGCTCGCAAGGCCTCTTTGTTAAATTTTTTATCTCCAATGCGAGCCCGCTTAGCTCAGTGGTAGAGCACTCGTTTCACACGCGAGGGGTCAGAAGTTCGAATCTTCTAGCGGGCACCATTTTCGATGCGAAGAGCGACCGATTGCTCTTCGCATCAACGTTTTTCGGCTAGAGATGCATCCTCGCGCCGCACGAAGCCGGGCTTAGGGCGCACCCGTCTCCAACACTGAGCCCGTGACCGTTGGCGGCTACAACGCCACCGCCTCTTCAGTTCCGCTGATCTCGCCCCGCAAAAACTCGAAAGCGAGATGGGCGACGCCCAGCAGTCCGGCATCGTCGCCGCAAGCGGCGCGCACGATCTCCACGCGCTGTGCCGGGACCGGAAAGGCGCGCGACAGCAACTCTTGGCGCGCGTGTTCGATGAAAAGGTCCCACCCGTTGGCCGCGCCGCCGCCGATGACGATCATCTCCGGATTGAGCAAGTTGACGAGACTGGCTAACCCGATTCCCAAATACTGCCCCATACGACGAAAGACTTCGCGCGCCAGTTCGTCGCCCGCCAATCCATGCTCGTAGACGTCTTTGGCCGTCAACTGCGTCAACGCGCGCAGCGTCGAACCGGGGTAACGCGTCAGCCCTTCGTGCGCCATGCGCACCACGGCGGTGGCCGAAGCGTAGACCTCCAAACAGCCGCGACCGCCGCAGTTGCAGGCGTGACCGAACGGTTCGACGCTCATGTGACCGATTTCGCCCGCCGCCCCGTCGGCACCGCGCCAGAGCTTGCCGTCGAGGATGATGCCGCCGCCGACGCCCGTGCCGAGAGTCAGGCAGACGATGGTTCGGCGCTCGCGCGCCGCGCCCTGCCACATCTCGCCGACGGCTGCGGCGTTGGCGTCGTTCTCCAAAAGGACAGGCCATGAGACATCGCCCATGAGCGCGGCGCGCAACCGAAAGCCATTGATGCACGGGATGTTCGGCGCGTTCATCACCACGCCGCTGGTGGCCTCCACCGTTCCGGGAAGAGCGATGGCCAAGGCGCGAATGCGCGCGCCCCGAGCGGTGCTGCGCTGTTCGCATTCGCGTACCGCAGCGATGATGGCTTGCACTATCTGGCCAGCATCATCGGTGCGAGGCGTGTGGTGTTTGACGTGATCGTGAGTGCGTCCGCGCGGATCCACGGTTGCGGCCCGCAGATTCGTCCCACCGAGATCCACGGCTATGACTAACTCGCGAGCTTCATCATCTTTGACAACCCTGAGTCGTTCGTCCTTCTTGCGCAATTTCTTGGCCTCTGGCTTCAATTGAAGATAAAAAGCGCGATCCTCAGCCGCGCCGCCGACTGAACATATCAAATCCGACGGCGGCGACCAAGATCGCCCCCTTGACGATATCTTGAATGTAGTCGCGCACGTTCTCCAAAGACATGCCGTTGTCTAAACTGGCCATGAAGAGCGCGCCAAGGCAGGCGCCGAAGACCGTGCCGCGCCCACCCATCAAACTCGCGCCGCCGATGACACAAGCCGCAATGGCATCCAATTCCAGCAGCACGCCAGCGTCGGGCGAAGCGCTTCCAACGCGCGCCGTGTAGATGATCGCGGCCACGCCTGTCAACAGTCCCATCAAGCAAAAGACGGCGACGATGTGCCGTCGGATGTTGATACCCGAAAGGCGCGCCGCTTCCGCGTTGCCGCCAATGGCGTACAGGTAGCGCCCGAAGGTCGTGTTCTGCGTGATGAAGACCCCGATGAGTATCATCGGCAAAAACGATGCGAAAAGCGCGATTGTCATGTACCCGACAAAGGCGGCGGCGCACGCGACGACCATGATCATGTCCTTTAGCCTGGCGGAAAGCCGCCCGAAAAACAGCCCCGACACGACGCCCCCGCCCATCTGCACGGCCGTCGCCACGCCCGATGTCGCCGCGCCCGCTGCTTCCGCTCGTTGAATAGCCTCCCTGATCGACCAGGCTTTGCGCTACGGCGGTGGA
>CAKZOF010000670.1 GCA_937135995.1 uncultured Pyrinomonas sp. | reverse complement strand
GGTCGAGGCGAGGTTATTGTTCGATAACTTGAGATCGTATGCGGCGCGGGTCGCTCCCTCTTTCAACGTTTCGTAAGCTTGCGCGATGCGGGCGAAGGCCGATTCGATGCGCGCGCGCGTCGCCTGATCTAGATCGCGGCGAAAGCGATCCGGATGGAAGCGTTTGGCCAGCGAGTAGTAGGCGCGTTTGATCTCTTGCGGCGTTGCGCGTTGGCTGACGCCCAAGGTGAGGTAGAAATCTTCC
Organism: uncultured Pyrinomonas sp.; assembly: GCA_937135995.1. Classification (GTDB taxonomy): domain Bacteria; phylum Acidobacteriota; class Blastocatellia; order Pyrinomonadales; family Pyrinomonadaceae; genus Pyrinomonas. The sequence continues at coordinate 4,138 of CAKZOF010000670.1, read as the reverse complement.
GCCTCGGCTCGCGCGAAAAGCTCCTGCATCTCGAGCTGTTCGTCGCGCTCGGTGGGCTTGTCGGGGGCAGAGGAGATCGCCGGTGATCGGCGCGCGGCAGCGCCGTGGCCGTGTTCGGCGTCGAGCGCGCGGCGCGCGGCGGAACGCTGGACCAGACCGGAGACGACGAGCACGTAGATAGCTCGGTGCGCTTCCTCTTCGCCCAGTCCGCTGATGGCGAGTAGCTCCGCCAGCGTCAACGGGAATTCGAGCCGCGAGAGCAGAAAGGCTTCGCTCGGCTTGAGGTCGAAGCCGGATGCGTTGGCGTCGTGCCGTGGAGACAAAAGCTCGTCCGCTTCGGCAAGCCGCGCGGCGATCACCGTGTAAGGCAACCGGCGCGCGCTTTCGGCCAACAACGGGCGAACATCGACCGAAACGCGCAGCGCTTCAGCAACGCTGATGCCCGGATCGAACTCCCATGTACCGTCGGTCCAAAGCAACAAGGGCGGAAGTGACTCGAGCACTTGTCGCGCGCGCAGCGAAGCCAGTTGATCCGGCGTGGTCAGCCCATCGGAGACGAGCCGCGCGCCGAGTTCGAGATCGGAGAGCACAGCTAGCGGCGCGATCTTCTCTTCCGGGATGGTTTTCCAGCGGCGCAAGCACTCGCTGAGACGAAACGGCCGCAGGTTGGTCGTTGCATACTGCAATGCGCCCCGCTCGAAATAGAGCGCCGCACGTGCGCGGTCGCGCGTCAAGCGCAGCGCTCCAGTCAAACCTTGAGTCAGCGTTTCGCTGATGAGTTCGGCGAGCGGGTGTTCGCTCAGTCGTCCGTTCATGCGGTGTGCGAGACCGCGCCCGACACCGGCGCGGTCCACACATCATAGCGCATTCGCGCGGGTTTGGGGAGACGGCAGCCGGATGCTTGCGCTGGCGGCATCGAACGTCGAAGATGAGCCGAAGCGCGCTCTGCGGAGCGGATGATGTTCTCGGCGCCCCGGTGGCGGCGCAAGACGTGACGGGACCGTTGTTGAAGAAAAAGCATGACTTGGGGCGCATTTATGCAACAAAGTTTCGATACAACCGCGCCGTTGTCGGTGCGGCCTGCGTTCCCGGCGCGCGGCCCGCGAGGTTGGCGATGGCGGACGGAAGGATCGACGCAGTTCGTTTCAGGTCGCGTCGTGCGGAGACCGGCGCGCTTCAAGCGATCGAGATCGCCATGGAGAGAAGAGAAGAAGCAAGCGCCGAACTCCAAGCGTTGGGCAGAGAAATAGTTGACCTGCTCTACGCGCAGGCATGCGCGCCGGAAGATGCCGACACCGAGGCCGATACCTATCGCGCCTTTTTCGAGATGTTGCAGCGCCACTGGCATCTCTGCTTCATCGCCATCTACCTGCGCAATCAACACGGACGGTTGTGTGAAAGCGTCACCTACTGCGATGCGCATGCGACGCGCGACGGCGTGCGGCAGCTCGGCGAGCATATGGCGCGAGCGGTGGAAGAATCGACGCGCGAGGTGCAGGTTTGGCGCCAGACCACAGCCGAGGCAGCGAGACGCGCTGGCAAAAGACTCGCTGCGGAGATCGAGCAGACGGACCGAAAATTCGTTCCGTGGCTCGAACAGGCCGCTTTGAGCGCCGCCATCGCCGTACCCATTCACGCGCGCGGCGAGTTGATCGGCGCGCTGGTCGCCGGCGCGGAATCGGAGGAGCATCTCGCCCAAGCCTTGTGTGGCATCAGGTGCGTCGCGCCTCCCATCGTCATCGCGTTCACCAATGCGCGCCGAAACGCCGCCATGCGCGAACAGCGACGCCGGATCGAACATTTGCTCGAAGAGGTTCGCCATCACAGCGCCGCGCTCGAAGAGGCCAATCGCGAACTGCAGCGCGTGGCGCGTTACCGGGCATTGTTTCTGGCGCGCATGTCGCACGAGTTGCGCACGCCGCTGACGGCTATCCTTGGCTTCGCTGAAATATTGCTCGAACAAGAGAGCCTCGGCCAAACGCAGCGTCGCTTTTGTCAACGGATTCAAGATGCTGGTTTGCAATTGCAGGCGAGCCTCGAACAGTTGGTCGATCTGTCGCGGCTGGAAGCAGGGTTAACGGATCTATTCTTGCACGAGTTCTCTTTGCGCGAATTGATCCACGATTGCTGCCGCGCCGTCGCCTCGCAAGCTCAGCGGCGCGGCGTTCGCCTCAATTCGTTCATCGCGCCCGAAGTTGGGGCCATCGTCTCGGACGAAAGCAAGCTGCGTCACGTGGTCAGCAACTTCCTTGGACACGCCATCGGTCGGACGCCGACCGGGGCGGGCGTCTTCATTCAAGCTGACCGACAAGCCGATGGCGACCGCGTCCGCATCACGATCCGTGATCAGGGGGCGCCTATTGAAGATCTCTCGCTCGCCTTCGACTTCAGCGGGTTGGGCAACGACGATGCGCTCAACATCAACGCTTTGGGCGTGATCATCGCGCAGCGCCTAGTGACCTTGTTAGGCGGCGCGGTGAACGCCGCCAACCACGCCGATGGCGGACTGGAAGTGGAACTGGCCTTTCCGGAGCGTCCGGCCTGACTTCAACTCAACGAGGCAAAATAAGTCGCGCATCCACGGAAACGCTGTGTTATGATGCACGGCGCGGGAACGGACCGCGCGACGAGGCATCTTCCGCCTTTGCCCTTGATCGCGACACTTGCAAATCCGGCACAAGACGAACGGGAGCGATGAGCGTCGAAGAGAAGAGCATCCAACGTACCAGAAATGCTAAACGCGGCATTGGCGAGCCGAACCTTTTGGAGCAGGTCGCCGCAGCGTTGTCGAACGGTGATTTAACGGTCGATCTCAAGGTCGGCTCGGCTGGCGATGGCTTGCGTCCGAGCGAAAGACGCGCCCTTCTCGAACTGGTCGCGCTCGCGCGCCAGATACGCCGCACGGTGGTCGGATTGCAGCAGGCTGCTGAGTCGATCGAGACGGTAGCCGCGCGCGTGCTCGAAGGCGGCAGGCAATTGGCCGCCGCTGTCGGCGACGAAGCCGCTTCGGTCGATTCAACCGTCAGTTCCATCACGCAGATCAGTGCCTCTGCCGCCTCGATCGCCGAAGCGGTCAACGCGCTCTCCCATCTGGCGCAAACAACTTCGACCTCGGTGTTGGAAATGGCCGCCTCCATCGACGACGTGTCGGTCAATTCCGATGCGCTCGCTTCGTTTGTCGAAGAGACGGCTTCGTCCATCGAGGAGATGGCGGCTTCGGTGCGCAATGTGGCGGTCGCCACCGAGTCGCTCGCGCAAACCACGGATGAAGCCGAACGTTCCGTGCGCGCCATCGACGATTCGACGCAGCGCGTCGATCAAGCAGCGAGCGAAGCGGCGGCGTTGGCCGAAGAGGTACAACGCTCCGCCGAGCAAGGATCGGCGGTTGTCATCGAGACGGCAGAGTCGATGCGCACGACGCGCCGGAGCGTCGAAGAGACTGCGGAGACGATCGCGGCGCTCGGTTCGGCTTCCGAGCGCATCGGCGCAATCACGCGCGTCATCGATGAAATCGCCGACCGGACCAATCTGCTCGCATTGAACGCGCGCATTCTGGCCGCGCAAGCTGGACCGCAAGGGCGCGGCTTTGCCGTCGTCGCCGAGGAGATCAAGGAGCTTTCCGAGCGCACGGCGCGCTCCACCGGCGAGATCAGCGAACTGATCAAAAGCGTGCGCGAATCGGTCGCCGTGGCGATGGCCAAAGCCGATGCCAACCGGCAGTTGGCCGAACAGGGGTTGTTGTTGGCCGAGCGCGCCGCGCGGTCGCTCGACGAGATCAGCCGCTTGACAGCCGCCTCGGCAAAGGCCATCCGGCAGATCGCCGAGGCCGCCACCACGCAGACCAACGAATCGCGGCAAGTGACCGAACTGGTAGCCAAAGTGCGACGGCGCGCTCAAGAGATCGAACGCGCCACTTCCGAACAAGCCTCCACGGCGCAGCAGATCGGCCAACGCGCCACGCAGATGGCGTTGCTCACCGGGCAGGTTCGGCGCGCGATGCAGGAACAGGCCGACGGCTCGAAACACGTCGCGCAGGCGATGGAACGTTTGACCGAACTGATCGCGCAGATCGGGCGCGCTGCCGAAGAACAACATCGCGGGACGGAAGAGATCCTGCGCGCCATGGAAGTGATTCACG
>CAKZOF010000669.1 GCA_937135995.1 uncultured Pyrinomonas sp. | reverse complement strand
GAAGATAGCGCGCACATGTTTGGAGTAACGTTCGCGAACATCCTTGTTCAACTCCCCCCGGCGACGCCTTTCCGCCAGCGTATCGGGCAGACCATCGTGCGCCAAATATTCGTTGAACTCTCTGGCTCGCAGCTCTATCTCACGCGGGAGAGTCGACACGCCGATGACGTACGTTCCCTCGCCTTTAGTCTCGATGTCGAGCAAAGTTATCTTCGCTTCATCGCGCCATTGTTCTGGGAACGGTCGTTCAACCGTTCCGCCAGGTAGGACGATGCGCGCATCACGCAAGCGCTCGCGCCGCACTATGCCGTCGCTCATCTGAAAAGTCCCGTTGAGCAATCTAACCGTAGCGCGTGTCTTCGGTGGTAGAAAGTACGTATCCAACTTCAAGAACAGGTCGTGCCCGAAGACGCCCCACGCTCCGGCGATGATGAACAAGAGCATGTAGGCAATCCGCTTCACGAAAAGAAGCGAATTCTCGTAATGCAACACGGCCTTTTCGCTAGGCATCTTTGCTACTCCGGCTCAGGCGTTGTTTCGCCAAGCTAATTTTCCATCTTGTACCGGTCGAGCCGAGCAGCACCGCCTATGACTTCCACTTATCCTTCACCTTGATTTTGCGCGGTGGTGGTGTTGTCCGGTTCGACGATCAACTTTCCGCGCAGCATCCGCATGCCGCACGTGAAAGTGTACTCGCCCGGCGCGTCGGGCGTAAACTCAACGACGGTCGTCTGAAAGGGCGGAAGGTCGCGCACGATGCCGAAATCGCTGAAGACCACTTGCTCGCTACAGGAAGCCGTCTCCTCGCGCCGGAACTTGAGTCGGACGGGTCGCCCCTGCTTGACAACGATGGTGTCGGGCGAGTAACCGCCTTTGACCGTGATCGAGATCTCCTGCACTCCGGTTTCGGTCGTCTCAGCCGCGACGCCTCGACGTTCGCCGAAGAAATACCAAAGCACGAAGATGATCGCCGCTACGCCGACCGCGATCACCATCCATTCGCTTGCGTCCAACGTCGCTAAGATCAAGACTGTCATACCTCGCTCTTCTCTCGCGCGTCGCA
>CAKZOF010000668.1 GCA_937135995.1 uncultured Pyrinomonas sp. | reverse complement strand
AGCACTGATCATGCCGATGGCGCGTTGAAGCGCCGGATAGAGGATGCCGCGATAAACCAACTCTTCGACCAGCGGCGCCGTCACCGCCGCCAAGAAAGCGACCGCGATCTTGGCGGCGAGCGAACTTTTGATGACGCGGTCGAGAAAGGTCTCCGTCTCGCCGTAAAATTTGATGATCGCTCCACCCAAAAGCAACAGCGCCACTGCCAGCAACGCGCTGGTCCACGGTCCCATGCGTTCGGACCAACTCCAACCGACCGCGGCGCGAAATGGGAGTTGCCCGAAGCGCGTCACCGCCGCCCACGCGATGGCTAGCGTGAGGATGTGCGCTGGAACCACGGCGATGAGCGAAACCAGCGCCGCTTTCGAGTCCTGTTCGATGGCCTGCACGAGCACGCGCGGATTGATCGCCCCATACTGTTGCAACGCGTACCAAGAGACGGCAACAACCTGCGCCGACATGAGCAAGAAGATGCTCGCAAGCCACACCGCAATGGCCGTCGGCAAGCCCCAGGGCGGATCGTTTGGATCGAGCGTCGCGATTTGACGGCGATCCGCCGACGACGATTGTTCGGTCAAAGATTCGGCTGGAGAGTTCACGGTGCGCTCGGTCAGAAGTTTAAGGGACAGGCGCGCGCACGGTCAACGATTCCCGTTCTGCGCCAAGCCCGCTCTGAAGTGATCGAGCATGGCGGCGCGCACCGCGGCCATCAACGCCGGCAAGTCTTCATCGCCGACGTCGGTCGTTTCGATCGGATCGCCGACGTACATCGTCACCGGCCCGGGGCGAAAGATGATCGAATCGCTCGGCAACACCTGCCGCGTGCCCACGATCGTGACGGGAACCAGCGGAACGCGAGCTTGCATCGCCAATTTGAAGCCGCCCTTTTTGAAGGGTTGCAGTCGTCCATCGCGCGAGCGTGTGCCCTCGGGAAAGATGTAAACGCAGATCCCATCGCGCAATCCTTCGGCTGCCTGCTGAAGGGCGGCGACCGCTTCGGCCGTGGAGCGGCGATCGATCGCGATGTGACCGGCGCGCCGCAAATGCCAACCGAGAAAGGGAAGGCGAAAGAGTTCCTTCTTCGCGGCGATGCGCAATTGCACCGGCAAGTAACCGAGCATCACCGGAATGTCCATGTAACTCTGGTGCGATGAAAGGAAGACGTATGAACGCTCTCGTTCGATCTTCTCCAGACCACAGACGCGCACGCGCGCGCCGACCGTGCGCACGATCATCCGGCTCCACACTTGCGCGCACCAGTGTTGCCGCTTTCCTCCGGGATCGCGCAACGAAACAACAAGCGAAAGCGCGCCCATGACGACCGTGTAGAGATAGATGAGCGGAATGGCGATGGCCGAACGCAGGTAATCGCTCGCGGCTGGCGCACGCGGAGCTGGCGTGCACGGTTCCTTTTCGACGCCAGCCGGCGCTCGCTCGTCGGGCGAGAGCCGATGATTCGAGATCGCCGAACTCATCCTCGCCGATCATTCGTGCCGTCGGTCCGCGCGGACCGACGCGATCAAACCTCGACGCTCTTTTCGCGATCGCGGAGCAGTTTGTAAGCAGCAATGGCGATCAACGCGCCGACCGTCGCTCCGATGAGACTCAACCAAACGTCCGGCGAAACGTCCGGAATCGCCATGCCGATCGCTTCGTCTTCGTAGCGCCAGCCGTAACGCTGTTCGTAAGCGCGCCCCAATTGCAGCAACATGAAAGATCCAGCGCCGACGGCCAGCGCTGCAACGGCGCCGAGGGCAGCCAGCGTGCCGCGGCTTACCTTTTCGCTCTCGACCATGAAACGTTTGGAGACCAAACCAGCGACGAGGCCGATGATGACGTAAGCGACCAAGTATTTGATCGGGATCAACATGAAGGTCCTTTCAGTGCGCGAATTTTTTCGGAACGACGAAAGCTAGAAATTAGACAATCCGCGCCGCGCGGCTGTCAATAGCAACCCGACGATCGTCTTGGCGTCCTCTATTTCGCCCGCGGAGATCATGTCGAGCGCGCAGCGGAGCGGCACGCGCACGATCTCGAACTCTTCGTCGTCTTCGGGACGCGGCTTCGTCTCGCGCAAGTTCGTGGCGAGATAGACCCACATCTTCTCGGTGCAGAAGCCGGGCGAGACGAAAAATTCCGCGAGCTTCTCCATGCGCTCGGCGACGTAACCTAACTCTTCTTCTAATTCGCGCGCGGCGCACGCCTCCGGCGTCTCGTTTCCATCTCGGCTGCCCGCTGGGATCTCCAGCAGGAACTTCACCGCCGGATGGCGATACTGGCGCACGAGCGCCACCGTTTCGTCGTCGAAGAGCGCGACGATGGCCGCGCTCCCCGGATGGCGCACGACTTCGCGTGCGTGAACGCGCTCGCCCTCGCGCACCGTGTCAACCGTCACCTCGAAGATGCGTCCTTTGTAGATCCCTTCGCTCGAGAGCAACTCCGGAACTTTCATGTCGCTTCTCCCTTGGATCCTCTACATGCCGCGAGAAAGTTCGCTCACGACGATTTCGACATCACACCTCAACAGCGCCGCACGCGCCTCCTGGGGAACCAACTGTTCCTTTGATCAGCGCCCTGACTTCTCCAACCAGATAGAGCGAGCCCGTCACACAGATCAAACCGTGGTCCGGCGTCGAGGCGCGCGCAATCTTCAGCGCCTCGCTCGCCGATGGCGCCGTTTCGACGCAATGCCGGTCGCAGCTCTGCGGCAAGGCCGCGATGAGGCTTTTGATCGTCGCCGCGCGCGGATTCATCGGGCGCGTCAGCACCAAGCTTTGCGCCACAGGGAACAACAGGTCGGCCATCGCCGCGATCTCTTTGTCGCGCATCGCACCGAAGACGAGCGTGATCGGTGGTGCGACGAACTCATCGAGAAACGCGCGCAACGCGCGCGCGCTGGCCACGTTGTGCGCGCCGTCCAGAAGGATCTTCGGTCGCGCCTCGATCAATTCCAATCGCCCGGCGTGTTCGGCCGTTTCCAAACCGCGAACGATCGCCCGACGCGAGATGGCGAAACCGCGCTCACGCAGCGCTTCGGCAAGGGCGATGGCGACGGCGGCATTCGTGATTTGGTGCCGCCCGCGCAGGCTCAAGCGCGCGTCTTCGTAGCGGTCGCTCTCCGTCGCGAAGGTCACGCGCAAGCGCCCCACATCGAACGCGCCGACAACGGTGAAATCGTCGCGCACCACGCGCGGGATGACGCCGCAGGCGCGCGCCCTTTCTTGGATCACGCGCATGGCCGCAATGGGTTGCGGCGCGACGACGACGCTCTGCGTCTCCGGTCGAATGATCGCCGCTTTTTCCGCCGCGATCTCTTCCAAGGTCGAGCCGAGATGCTCTTGGTGGTCGAAATCAATGGGCGTCAGCGCCACCGTTTGCGCTCCGGCGGCGGTGGTCGCATCAAGCCTTCCGCCCAATCCGGTCTCGAGAACGGCCAACTGCACCTGCGCTTGGCTGAAGGCGCAAAGCGCAATGGCCGTCACCTGCTCGAAAAAAGTCGGCCGAGCGCCCGTCTCTCGAGCGACGCTTTCGGCCGCGGCGCG
>CAKZOF010000667.1 GCA_937135995.1 uncultured Pyrinomonas sp. | reverse complement strand
TCACCAGAGCGCACTTCGCCGGTGAGCGGCTCGAGCTTCCACGCGGGTTTCTTTTCGCCGTCGCCTTCGACGACGCGCAAGCGCAAGTACTCGCGCGTCACTGCGAGTCCAGCTTCTTTCGGCATGATCTCGTCGCCGGCAAAATAACGCAACGTCGCCGCAACATAGAGCGAGCCGCGCCCCCGCTTGACGATGCGGATTCTGTTCGCTGCAGCGACCTCTGCTCCCTGACGCGCAACGACGATGCTCTTTCCTTTGGCGACGTCATCGGCGGTGAACCGCCCGTTGAAGACCGGCTGGTCGTTGATGAAGACTTCCACGGTGTAGTCTGGTTTCGCTTCTTCCACGGCGCGCAGGAAATCGGTCAGCGCGTAGATGGCGAACGCCGTCTGTTTGGTCGCTTCCCAGTAGTAGCCGTTGCGCCGGTTGACCACCAACCAACGGGCCGCTTTGGGAAGCAACGGACTTTGCGGTTTGATGCGCGCCAGCGCTTTGACCGCCATGGCTGTGGTCTCCACAGCGCTGACCGAACGCCACGACTGCGACGGCACTTCCCAGTGCGCATCCAATTGACCGACCACGGCTGACCGTTCTAGTTCATCGACCAGCGTGCTTGCGCGCGCCTGATCGTTCTGCATCGTCAGCGCCAGTGCCAGCAGCGCGCGTCCGTAAGGACGCAACTCGCCGCGTTGCGCGAACGCTTCGGCGAGCAGGCGTCCGTCCACTCCGCCGCTGGCACTCAAGGCATAGAGCATGTAGGCGCGCATGTCGGCATCGACTTCGTCGCCACGGCTCGTCTTTCCGGCAGCGAGCAGTTCGGCGAGCCGCTGCCGCCCGCGATCCAACCGGTCGGCGCGCACTTCGTAGCCGGCACGCACGGCCTGCGCCAGACCGTCCACGACATAGGCCGTCATGAACGGATCGCTCTCGTCGCTGCGCCACCAGCCCCAGCCCCCATCTTCGTGCTGCAAGCTGTAAAGACGCGCTAGACCGCTCCGCACGATCCGCTGGAGTCGCGCCGGATCGCGCACGCTCGCCCGCTCTACATCGCGCAGCGCTTGTGAAACGACGATGGCAGGCAAGAAGCGCGACATCGTCTGTTCAACGCAACCGTACGGGAAATCGACGAGGTAGTCGAGCGCGCCGAAGAGCGTCCCGCCGATACTCGGCGCAAGCTCGATGCGCAACGCGCGCGCCTGCCGATGCGCGCCAGGCGGAAGCGCGTACTCCAGTGTTTCGCTGGCTTCATCCTGCGTGATGGCCACCGTTCCACCCTTGATCTCTTCGATGCCTTTGGGCACCACTGGCAAGACCAGTTCCACTGCATCTGATTCGGCGTCGGTCAGCGCTTTGGCCAGCAAGCGCACTTCGCCTGTTTGCGCAGCCGACACGCGCCAATCGAGGCGTGCATCCGCGTCGGGAGCGAGCATCAGCGTCCGCTGCGCGTCGCCCAGTAGATCAGCGCCGCTCACTTCGAGCGACACCTGCGTCTGCTTGCCCTGCTTCAGATAGTTGTGCACGATGCCGGAGATGGTCACCACGTCGCCTTCGCTCAAGAAACGCGGCGTCTCGAGGCGGAGGATCAGATCCTTGCGCGCGATCACGCGCACGATGCTTTTTCCGACTCGTGTGTCAGCGGTGATGGCGTGCGCCGTCGCGCGCCACGTCGTCAGGTTATCTGGTAACGTGATCTGCACCGTCGCACGCCCGTCTGCTCCGGTGATCACTTCGGGCGCCCAACCAGCCGTATCCTTGAACTCTTTGCGAATCGTCGGTGGTTCGTATTGCGCTTGGTTCTTCACGTCGGCCAACGAGCCTACGCCGAGTCCGGCCCCCGGCCTGTTGAGGGCGATCAACGGCGCGTCGCCTGAGTAACCTTCGATGTAGAAATGCGTGGCGAAGCTGGTATTCACCTCGTTGTACTTTCGCCCGTAGAAGCTGCGGCGAACGTCACCGATTTCAGGACTGAGGCTATAGATCGCTTCATCGACTACGCCAAGGCTGACTTCCGCACCAGCTGCCGGAGACCCGTCCGCGTTGCGCGCGATGATCGTGTAAGAGGCCGTCTCGCGCGGCTTGTACTCGTTCTTGTCGGGGATGATCTCGATGTTGAGCAGCCGGTCGCGCGCAGGCACGGCGATGCTTCGCGTGCCTGTGTAGAGTTCGCCGTCACGCACGAAGGCCACTTCCACATGGACGTTGGGGGCAAAAGCGGCTTCCACCGGGATGTCGATCGTTGCCGCGCGCCCTTGCGTGCGTAGCACACGCGCGCTCATCACGCCCTGCCGCTCCACGGTGACGAGCAACTCGGCGTTCTCCTTCGGCAAAACAGCCAATAAACGCGCCGTCTCGCCGGGCCGGTAACTCTTTTTGTCCGCGATCAGTTCAATCGAGTCGTATTGCGCAGTGAACCAATCGCTCTCTTGGTCGCGTGGATCGACCACCCAGACGTGGTCGCCACTGAAGGCTATTTGTCGTCCTCCCTGTTCCAACACGGGCCGGATTAGAATGTTGGCAGCCTGTGCGAAAGCTCGCTCGTAGGTCGCGCGCCCGCGCTCGTCGGTGGTGACTTCGGCCGATCCGATCTCCTCGGTACGCATTTCATTGCTGTACTCCTGCTGACCATCTTCGCCTTCGCCCATTGGGACGCGCTCCCACCACTCTTTGATGAACAGCAGTTTGACCTTGGCTTTCACGGGTTGGCCGCGGTAGTCGCGCGTTGCAACCTCGATCCGCACTGGCTCGCCAGTGGCGGTGATGTAGCGCGCCGCGGTAGCCTGCGCAACGAACGAGCCGCGCGTGCCGACGAAGCTTCCCTTTCCGGTGATCGCGCGACGCGCCCGATCAGTCACCTGCGCTTCCAAGCGGTAGACGTAGTCGTAGGGCTCGCTCTCGTCCGGTTCCGGCACGACGAACTCCACCGTCAAGCGCCCGTTCTGGTCCAGTTGGCCGTTGCCCTCTTGCACCAAATCATGGCCGTAGCCGTAGAAGTTCCCCTCTGCATCCTCGTTCGCCACGCCGAGGAGCTCTTCCGCCGCGTCCTGTTCGTTCCACCACGGGAAGTAGCGCGAGCGATAGATGTAGTATTTCACCTCGGCATCGGCCACAGGCGCGCCGAAAAAGTACTTCGCTTCGACCTGAAAGGTCGCCTTGTCGCCAACGGCGACGAACTCTTTCGCGGCCTTGACCGTCACTTTGTACTCGGGTTTCTTGTACTCCTCGACATCGAAATAGTCGGAATAGGTCTCGCCGTCGAGGCTGGCCTCGATTCGGTAGTTGCCGAGCGCGGCTTCCGCGGCGAGTTCGACTGCACCGTTGAAAGTGCCGCGCGGCGACAGCGACAACGTTTCATCGAAGACTGGTTCTCCCTGCGGATCTTTGATCTGTACGTTAACTGCGCGCGCTTCGGGTAACCGGTAACCTTCGGCAGTCTCACGCCGAACGATGCCCTTGAAATAGACCGTCTGGCCCGGACGGTAGATGGGCCGCTCCGTGTAGATGTAAACTTGATGCGGTCGTCTCCGTCCCAAGTAAGAGAAATCTGTGATAGCGAAATCATTGCCGGCAAGTGCCATGACGACGAGCGGATTACCCTCTTCTTCGGACGATTCCTCGGTTTCGGATCTCGAGCCCCGCCGGTCGACGCGCGCAGTGAACAACCCATCTTTGCTCGTCTTGCCGCGCGCCAGCGTCTGGCGATGCTGAATAACTTCGACCGCGGCTTCGGCGCGCGGCGTACCACTCGCCCGATCGACGACGAACGCGAGCACCGATCCGTCGGGACCGAACTTGGCGACCGCAGTAACGTCCGAGACGATGACCACCGTGTAAGCGCGCAGCTTGTCGTTGGTCGCTTCCACAAGATAGACGCCTGCCTCGCGTCTCCCGAGCGAGATCGAACGATGATCTACGTTCTCATCGGATTTCGGCAGACGTTCGCGCCAACTGCTGACGAGTTCGTCCGGGTTGAGCAACGGCAGGCGCGCGTAGTTGGCGACGTTCAAGGGGAGACGCGCCTCTTCACCTTTGGGTCGTGGGCGGACGGCGGCGCGCGTCTCGCCGCGCAATTGACGCCGCACGTAGTTTTTGAACTCCAAATAGAGACTCTGCTTGAACCGGCGCATCAATTCGAGCACCGAAGTACCGGCGTGTTTGGAGGCAGCCAGACTTTCGCGCTCATCTTTACCGATCCGATGCGGATCGTCTAGCTTCTTGAAGAGATCGAACGGATCCTTGACGCGGTAGACGCGAAAGTCCAAATAGTCGATCCCTTGATGCTGCAGCCAAAAGAGCGCGCGCTCCTTGGTCGAGAAAGTCTTGTTGCTCGACAGCGAAAAGTACGGCTCGCCAGAGCCCGCCGTCAGCGCGAAATCGAATCTGCTGCGGCTAAAGGCGAACGCAGCCGCCACCGACAAAGCCACGGCTAACCCGTAAGCGACGACGATTTGAATCAAAGCGCGCCGATCTTTGAGCATGATCCTTCACTCCTCCTGAGAAACCGAAGCTCGATCGCCCTTCGAGGCTCGAGGTTTCCTAACGCTCTCGCCTCGGGATCTCGCTCACATCACGAGACTTTCGCCGCTTTCGCTTCATGATCCCGATCACAAGGTGGAAGATCGAAGATCCTGTAGCGCGAAGACCACAGCCTCTTGTGGTGCTCCTACTACCTGTTGTAATCGTCTCCCTTGCCAGAATTTGCCGTTATTTTCATCTTTGCGCAGGTCTATCGCTACCACCACCCGTTTTCATCTTTATCCCTTGCCCGGGGATCTTCGACAGGCGGGAAGGTCCTCGTGCGCCCCGCAGCTCGCCTTGTTCAATCGAGTATCTTCAGCCGATAGACGCCGAGAAAGTGATGGTTCGCCTCCGTCGGATGCCAGCGAACATCGGGGTGCCGCCGCAGCTCCGCCAGTCGAACCTTCTTCATACGTCCAGCATCCTCGGGCGAAGCCCCCGTGTGATAAACCACCCAATCGCTGGCGCCATCCGTTCCGTAGTGCGCTCGCCCGAGAAAGATCATCACATGGTACGGGTAGCGCTGAACGAACGGTTGGTGGAAGAAGAGCAAATCACCCGGTTTCGCGCGCCGCACGTCGCGACCGA
>CAKZOF010000666.1 GCA_937135995.1 uncultured Pyrinomonas sp. | reverse complement strand
AGCCGCTGGCGAGAGCCGGGAAGAGGCGGCGGTGGTTCCCCTTAGAACCCCCCGGCTTTAGCCGTGGGGAGGTTCAGTGAGAAGAGAACGCGCGAGACGAGCCTGCGGTGAAAAGGATGCGACAAATTAGCATCCGAAATTTGAGCTTCAGCCGTGACCGAAGCGATGAACCGTCCGGTTTCGGTGAAGCGTCTAAGTAAAGCGAAAGGGAATCGTTCGGAGACTGTCTGCTCGTCGAGGAGTCAACGATGAGATGGAACAAACGATTGATCGCCCGCGGCGTGGCGTTTCTGTTGCTCGCCGGAGCCGTGGTCGGCGCGCGGGCGCAAAGCGGCGGCAGTCTCTACAAACGCCCGCCCGAAGTGGGCAAACAAGAGACGGGCGTGCCCGAAGCGCTCAAGAACGTGCGCATCGAGCAGCGTCTGGATGAACAGGTGCCGCTCGACATTAAGTTGCGCGACGAAACGGGGCAGCTCGTCACGATCGGCTCGTTTCTCGGGCGCAAACCGGCGATTCTCGCGCTCGTCTACTACGATTGCCCGATGCTTTGCAGTCAGGTGCTGAACGGTCTGCTCGGTAGTTTGAACACCGTTCCGTTCACTGCCGGACGCGACTTCGAGGTGTTGGTCGTCAGCTTCGATCCGCGCGAAACGCCGGAACTCGCTGCTGGCAAGAAACGGTCGTACATGATTCGTTACACGCGCCCCAACGCTGAACAGGGCTGGCATTTTCTGACCGGCGACGAGAGCGAGATTCGGCGGCTGACCGACGCGGTCGGATTCCGTTACGCTTTCGACGAGCGAACCAATCAGTGGGCGCACGCCAGCGGGATCATCCTCTTGACGCCACAGGGCAAAGTCGCGCGCTACTTCTACGGCATTCAGTACGAGCCACGCGATCTGCGTCTGGGTTTGGTCGAGGCGTCGGAGAACAAGATCGGCTCGCCCGTCGATCAGCTTCTGCTCTACTGCTTTCATTACGATCCGGCCGCCGGCAAATACGGCCCCATCGTGCTGAACATCGTGCGGCTGGCCGGCGCGCTCACGCTGGTCGGATTGGGCGGATTGTTGTTTGTGCTGTGGCGACGCGGGGCCGCTCGTAAGTCGCCAACGACGGGAGGCGTCACGTAAAGGCTTATGCAACAGGTGCCATCCGAATTCAAACTGATGCCGGAGCAGGCTTCCACCATGGCCGGACAGGTGGACGCGCTCTACTTCTACTTGGTCGGCATCACGCTCTTTTTCACCGTCCTCATCGTTTCGGGGATCATCTTCTTCGCCGTCAAATACCGGCGTCGGTCGCCGTACGAGATCCCGCGCCCGATCGCCGGCTCGATGAAGCTCGAAACGATCTGGACCCTGATCCCATTTCTGATCGCGATGTCGATCTTCGTCTGGGGGGCGAAAGTCTACTTCGCGCAGTACCGCATCCCGAAAGATGCGCTCGACATCTACGTCGTCGGCAAACAGTGGATGTGGAAGATGCAGCACCCGACCGGGCAGCGCGAAATCAACGAACTGCACATTCCGATGGGGCGCAAAGTTCGGCTGACGATGACCACCGAGGATGTCATCCACAGCTTTTACATCCCGGACTTTCGCGTCAAAATGGACGTAGTGCCGGGTCGGTACACGCAGATGTGGTTCGAGGCGACCAAGCCCGGCAGGTATCATCTGTTCTGCGCCGAGTACTGCGGCATGGACCACTCGAAGATGCGCGGCACGATCGTTGTCATGCGTCCCGATGAATATCAAGCGTGGGTAAGCGGCAACGCGAGCCAGATGTCGCCGGTGCAACTGGGCGAGCAACACTTCCAGAACTTGGGGTGCGCGACCTGTCACCTGAACGGCGGGCGCGACGCTGGCGGGCGCGGGCCGCAACTGGCCGGCATCTTCGGCAAGCCGGTCCAACTCGAAACCGGCCAGACCGTCGTCGCCGACGAGAACTACTTGCGTGAATCGATCCTGAATCCGGGCGCGAAGATCGTCGCTGGGTATTCAGCCATCATGCCGACCTATCAAGGGCAGGTGAGCGAAGAACAGTTGTTGCAGTTGATCGCGTACATCAAATCGCTGACGCCGCAAGGCGGCAGCGGCACCGCTTCGCCGACGCCTGCAAGCAGCACGTCGGCGAACATGAATGTCGGCGCGCAAGCGTCCGGCAGCCCGAGTGGGCAGAGGAGGTAGAGGTTTTATGAGCACCGCAGTGATCCACACGCCAGCGGAGGGGGCGGCCGAGCCGCGAACGACCTATCTGAATGCTGGCCACACGCTGAAATCTTGGCTTCTGACGCTCGACCACAAACGGATCGGCATACTCTACTTGTTGGGAGTCTCCTTCTTCTTTCTTATCGGCGGCATCTATGCGACGCTGATCCGCTTGGAGTTATTGACGCCGCAGGGCGATTTGGTGACGGCGCAGACCTACAACAAGCTCTTCACGCAGCATGGGATCATGATGACTTTCTTCTTCTTGATCCCATCGATCCCGGCGGTGTTCGGGAACTTCTTGCTGCCGATCATGATCGGTGCCAAGGACGTCGCTTTCCCGCGCCTCAATCTGCTCAGCTGGTACATCTACATGACGGGCGCGCTTTTCGCTTCCTACGCGATGTTCGCTGGCGGTGTCGATACGGGCTGGACCTTTTATCCACCTTACAGCACCAACTACGCCAACACCTACGTGATCGCGACCGGCTTGGGGATCTTCATCGTTGGCTTCTCTTCGATCTTGACGGGTCTTAACTTCATCGTGACGATCCATACGATGCGCGCGCCGGGCATGACGTGGTATCGTTTGCCGCTCTTCGTCTGGGCGCAGTATGCGACGAGTTTGATTCAAGTTTTGGGTACGCCCGTGCTGGCGATCACGTTGCTTCTCGTCGCGTTGGAACGGACCGTCGGGGTCGGTATCTTTGACCCGCGGTTGGGCGGCGACCCCGTACTCTTCCAGCACCTTTTCTGGTTCTACTCGCACCCAGCCGTCTACATCATGGTCCTTCCGGCCATGGGCGTGGTGAGCGAGATCATCGCGACCTTCTCGCGAAAGCCGATCTTCGGCTACAAGTTCGTCGCCTTTTCGAGCCTGGCCATCGCCGTCTTCGGTTTTCTCGTCTGGGGGCACCACATGTTCACGTCGAGCCAGTCGGTATACGCCGGCATGATCTTTTCACTGATCAGTTACGCGGTGGCCATCCCGTCGGCGATCAAGGTCTTCAACTGGACGGCGACCATGTATCGCGGTTCGATCTCGTATGATTCGCCGATGCTCTACGCGATGGGCTTCATCGGTTTGTTCTTGATCGGCGGGTTGACCGGGTTGTTCCTTGCGGCGCTCGGATTGGACGTCCACGTCCATGACACCTACTTCGTCGTCGCCCACTTCCACTACGTGATGGTAGGCGGGTCTTTGCTCGCCTATCTGGGCGCGATGCACTACTGGTGGCCCAAGATGACGGGGCGTCTCTATCCGGAAGGGTGGGCGCGTTTTGCGGCGCTGGTGGTCTTCGTCGGCTTCAACTTGACCTTCTTCCCGCAGTTCATCTTGGGTTACCTCGGGATGCCGCGCCGCTACTACACCTATGTGCCGGAGTTTCAGTTGCTGCACGTCCTGTCGAGCGTTGGCGCGTCGATCCTAGCCGTCGGGTTGATCTTGCCAGCCATCTATCTGCTCTGGTCGCTGAAGAGAGGGCCGATCGCGCCCGCTGATCCGTGGATGGCGACCGGTTTGGAATGGCGCACGAGTTCGCCGCCGCCGCCCGAAAACTTCGAGCGGACGCCGGTGGTGACGTGGAACGCTTACGAGTTCCGCTCGAAAGAGGAGACGGAAGTCATCGGCCCGATGGGTAAACCCGACGTGTCGGAACGCAAGTAGTTGGTTGATTGGGCGGAGCGGCCCTGAGGGAAGAAGGGCCGCGTTCGCCCTTCGTGAGAACGCTTGAAAGGAGTCACAGGGAGCCGTGGCACAGAGCGAAGCGACTGCGCAACATTCGGTGGTGCATCACCCGGCGCTGGCGCACCACTTCGAGAACTTGGAGCAGCAACGCGAGGCGAGCACGCTGGGGATGTGGATCTTCCTCATCACGGAGATCATGTTCTTCGGCGGTCTGTTTCTCGCGTACTCGATCTACCGCTCGTGGTATCCGCAGGTCTTCGCCGAAGCGAGCCACCATTTGGACATCGTGCTCGGCGGCATCAACACGGTGGTGCTGATCACGAGCAGCTTGACAATGGCGTTGGCCGTTTATTATTCGCAGGTCGGCAATCAGCGCAAGCTCATCCTTTTCCTCGTCTTGACGCTGCTGCTCGGCTTGACCTTTCTCGGCATCAAGGTGGTTGAGTACTCGCACAAGTTTCACGACGGGCTGATCCCGGGCGTGCATTTTCGCTACGATGGCCCGAATCCGCAGCAAGCGCAGATCTTCTTTTGGCTCTACTTCGCGATGACCGGGCTACACGCGCTTCACATGATCATCGGTGCCGGCATCCTGTCGTTTCTGATCTATTTCGCGTGGCGCGGGCGCTATTCGCCCGAGTACCATTCGCCGGTGGAGGTGTCAGGCCTCTACTGGCACTTCGTCGATATCGTCTGGATCTTCCTCTTCCCGTTGCTCTATCTGGTCGGTTTCCATGTGAAGGGGTGATATGTCCGAACACATCGTTCCGAAGAAGACCTACTATGCCGTATTCGGCGCGTTGATGGTGCTGACGGCGCTGACCGTCTTCGTCGCCCGTTTCGATCTGCCGGGGATCTTGAACATCACGGTCGCGCTGACGGTGGCCGTCATCAAGGCGACTCTCGTCGTGCTCTACTTCATGCACGTTCGCTACAGCTCGCGTTTGACGCAGGTCATCGTCGCGGCGGGCATCTTCTGGTTAGTTATCATGCTCGTGTTGACGGCGAGCGATTACGTAACGCGCAATCTGCTCGCTCCGGTTGCGCGTATCTCGATGTAGGCTTGTGCGCTGCAAGAAGGGTTTGCAAAGGATGATCTCGAAGAGCGTTGCCATCGAACTCACATCATCGCGCACGACGAGCGAGCGTCTCGCCGCGTTCGTCGAGTTGACCAAGCCACGCATTACGCTCATGGTCGTGATGGTGGCCGCGGCTGCCTTTTACCTCGGCGCGCGCGTGCCGTTCGATTACGCGACGCTCTTTCATGCTCTGTGGGGCATCGGGCTGCTCTCTTCAGGCATTGCGGCGCTCAACCAGTACATGGAACGCGAGCGCGACCGTGCAATGCAACGGACGGCGCATCGTCCGCTGCCTTCGGGGCGCGTGTCACCACGACAAGCTCTCATCTTCGGTCTCGTGTTGACAGCGCTCGCCGAGCTTCATCTCGCACTCTTCGTCGACTGGACGACAACGCTGCTCGGTGCCGCAGTGATCGTCGGTTACGTCCTTCTTTACACGCCGCTCAAGACCCGGACCGCGCTCTCGACGGTGGTGGGCGCTTTCCCGGGCGCCATGCCGCCGGTGCTTGGTTGGGCCGCCGCGAACAAAGGACTCGGTCCATCGAGCGCGCTCGGCATCGAAGCGTGGACGCTCTTTGCCATCCTCTTTCTCTGGCAGTTCCCGCACTTTCTCGCCATCGCGTGGATGTACCGTGAAGATTACGCGCGCGCGCGCATACGCATGTTGCCGGTGGTTGAACCGGACGGGCGTTCCACCGGGAGGCAAATGGTTATCTACGCT
>CAKZOF010000665.1 GCA_937135995.1 uncultured Pyrinomonas sp. | reverse complement strand
CGAAGTTTATCACTTTTGTGAGCGATTCGATGATGTAGGAAGCGGCGACCGTTGGATGAGCCCCGAGCAAGCTGAGGATGAAATAGACCTCGAAGACGCTGGTCGCATGCGCCAAGAGATCGAAGAGGACGATGGCACAGAAGGCGCCGCGCCTGTGCGCGTAGAAGTCATAGACGCTCGCTTCGATTTCGCGGATGTGCTCGTGTGAGTTACCGATCAAGCGGCGCGCGAACCCGACGCGTCCTAAGCGGGCCAAACTCCACGAAATGGGCATCATGCGGTGGCGCACAGCCCAAAAGACGGCGACCAACGCTGCACCGGTGGCGACCATGATGCCAATCAGCACGTAGCCGATCAACGGCGGCACTGCGTAGGCGGCAAGCATCACGCCGGCGCCGCTCAAGATAAAGAACGCGACCGATAGGTTGTAGAGGATGTTATCGACGACGAGCGCCTGCACGCTGCGCGTCAAAGGCACGTTGCGGCGCAACAACGCCGCTTTGGTCGCTTCGCCGAGCAGCGGACCGGTGAAGGTCAAAAAAGTGATCGCTTCGCCGCCAAGCCGCACGGCCAGCGCTTGACTGAACTTGAATGAGCGATGCTCAGGCTCGATGGCCGTGCGCAGTGCCAAGGTTCGCAAGACGTGGCGCAAGCCGCTAATGGCGAGGATCGGCAGAAAGCCGATGCCGATGTTGGCCAGCGCGTCGAAGATCGGCTCGACGCCGACGCGCCGCACGACGTAAACGAGCAACGCCACGCCCAAGGCGAAAGCGATCGCTTGCAATCGGACGACTGACCGCCGCCCCGGGCCACCAGTCGTGATAGCTTCCAGTTCGAGCGGCTCGCGCTCTTTCGCTTCTTCGACCGAGATCAACGTTCGCCCTCCTTGAATATGGGGCGCGCTCGTCCGCTGTCGAAAAGCTCACGAATGATGCGCCCCGGAAAGGGACGAAAACCCCGTTGCCAGAGCACGGGCGCGATCCCGTCGGCGCGCAACCGTCCCGTGAGCGCCATCATGGTCGGCACGAAACTGAGGCTATCGTACGGTTCTTCGATCATCAGACCGCGTGGGATACCCGTCGCCGCTCCGCCAGCGATCATCAACGTCGAGTGCGTCGAAACGCGATAGAAAGAGCCGTGATTGCCGCCCGGGTTGAAACCGCGTACATCGAAATTCCAGTGAAAGTTCGCGTGGACGAACAGATCCGTCTCCACCAAAAGGCGCTGCCGCAGCCGAAAACGACGGATCAAGCGCTCGTCCGGCGCTAGCCCCGGCGCATCCACCTCGAGCATGGGCGCTGGATGGCGCGCAAACTGCTCGTGCAGCCCGATGAGCGCGTTGGCGTACTTGGTTCGGTGCAGAGCGCGTAGCCAGTCGGTCTCCGCGTGCCACGCGCTCAACCACGCCGCTTTGTCCTCGCCCGCTGGAATCTGCAACCGTTCATCCTCCCAAATCTTGAGCGGCAACCCGGAGCGCCATCCGATGCGCGCAAAGTGCAACGTGCCGTCGGCGCGTTGCACGAGTTGTGCGATTGGAACGTAGCGGAGTTCCAGCCCGCCTTCGGCGTTTCGTCGTCCGAGAATCAAAGCTTGCGTGTCTTCGCCGCCGTACAACCAGATCGCATCATCAGCGCGCAGGTCGTGGTTCACCAAAAGCCCAGCCGGCAGGCGCACGGCGATGAAATCCACGGGACGGTTGCCGACCTCGGGCTGAACGTTGTTGCGCAGCGTGATCGCGTGGAGCGCGGCGAAGTAGTTCATCCGGCGGAAACTGCGCGCCAGATCGAGCGTGCCATCCGGGGCGAGCACGAGCCCTTGCGGGCCGAGACCGAAGACGTAGTTCTGCAATTGATGAATGGTGTTCGGTTCACCCATGGCGCGCGGCGCGATGAGGGTCTCGATTTTGCAAGCCTTCGGCTCGAACGTCTCGCGGCGCAAAGAGAGCAGGTTGCGCAGCGTGCGCGCGTAGGCTGTGTACTCTCGCTCGTCGCCCATCCACGAAGCCAAGCGGGCGTATTCGCGGCGCGCTTCCTGATCGCGCCCTCGGTCGCGGTCTTCTTTGGTCCACTTCTCGGGCTGCGCGGCGACTACGGTGCGCTGCCGTTCGATCAACCGGCGCAACGCTCCCAACTCCTCTTCGAGTTCCGTCAGCTTCCGCGACCAATCAGCGCGATTTCGTTCGATGACGGCAAAAAAGGCGTCCGTGGCGGCGCGCCGCACACCCGACGCGAGATCGCGCCGTTGCAACTGCTGCAGCAAAATGTGCAACATGTTCAGATCGCTGTTGCGCAGGTGTATGCCTACCCGTTCGTTGCCATCGAAATCCACGAGCGCCGTCGGATAGGTGGTGCTCTGCCCGCGGAGATAGTAGCTATCGGGCGTGGTCGTGACGATCCACGAGACGATCGGGTAGATGCCTTTGATCGCGTAATCGTTGAGCAAGCGGCGCTTGGTCACGACATGGTGCCCACCGCCAGCGGCGCTTGCAAGATATTTGACCAAGTTATAGCCCTGGCTGTAGACCCGTTCATCGGAATTGGTCCCGTGATCCGAAACCAAGATGAGCGCCGTTTGGGCCGCCAGCGGCGACTTCTCGATGGCCGTCCAGATGCGCCCGACGAGCGCATCAACTTCTTGCAAAGCTGCGAGATGCGATTCGCGATCACGGTTGTGATGCGTGCGATGGTCGAAGTCCGAGTTGTAGATATCCAGATAACGGATGCGCGGGTCGTGGAGCTTTTCGAGCAGTTCGCGCTCCATCTGTTCGTAGAGGATACTGCGCGCTTCAAAACCGATGGTCCACTCATCGATTAGTTCGCGCGGGCTGCGTGACGTGAAGCGATTCTGCAGGCCACGCTGCAAGGCGGTCCAGCGCACGCCGCGTTGGTAGAGCTGAAATCCCATGAAACGCTCGTCGTAGGGATAAGCATCGAGGAGCAACGGAACGCCGAGTTCGTCGAGCACCTCCGGCCCGGGCATGTCCACGCGCTGTCCGACCGCGTTCGCCAGATAGAACGGGATGAAGTTCAAATAGTCATACATGTGCATGGTGTAGCGGTCGAACTCGACGTTGCCCTTGATCTGCAGATGCTGCCCTGTGTCGAGCAGCGACCATGATGGGGCTGAAAGGCTCATGCCGCGCACGTAGAAGTTGGCAAGTCGCGTCCCGTTCTCGTAGAAGACGTGTTTGATCCACGGGAGCGCGCTCTTGCCCGTGCGCGGGTCGGTTTGGTGCACGAATTGCTCGACCATCTCGAAAGGCAAGCCGTCGGCTTTGATGACGACGATCCGTTCGGCACGTTGACCGATGCCGCTCGCCGGAAGAAGAAGCACAACGAACAAACAGAGCAACGCCAACGTCGCCCGCCCGCCGCACGCGGCGCGGCCCGTTTCCTGCGCTTCGCCTCTCTTCCCCATGCCTCTCTCTCGCTGAACCACCCAGCAACGCGCGGAGCGATACGCAGCCTCCATGCAAAAGTTCATCTTCCTCGTTCCGACAACGCGCCCTCGCCTGCGAATGGCTCTTCCGCTCCCCGGCCAGCGCGCGCCTCTGACCGCGCCATCGCCCTCGATTCGTGACCGCTTGAAACGGCAATTTTCAAACGAAGCCCTTTCGCCCGCGAAAGGGCTATTGACTCGCCGGGACAGCGACAAGCGACATGACGGCGCGGGCATCCGACGGCGCCATGCTCTGCCGTTCGCGCACGGCCGTTAACAAGTACTGCGCCGTCAACGCGCGCCAACGCGCTTCCGTCTGATCGTCACGATAGATCTTGAGCAACTCGCGCTTGGCTGTCGCGTTGTTGATGCGGTAGAGGCAACGAAGTGCCAGTTCGCGCGCTGCTTCGTCGCGCGTCCCAGCGAAAATACGGGCGATGGCGCGCGCCGTTGCAGCATCGGCATCGATTCCATGCTCGGCCACGTAGCGAAGCGACCGACGCACGTCCTCGGCGCGCCAGACGATCTCGGCGCGCGGCGTCGAAGCGGCCACTTCGCGCAGGAACCGACGGTGGTACGCCAAGCGCCGCGCGCGATCGAGAGTCGCGCGCAGCTCACCCGCTGCCGCTCCGTCCGTGTGACGATAAAGCCCGAAGCTGAAGATGTTGGCCAAGCGAAAGAAAGCGCGCTCCCAGCGCCCGTGTTCGAGTGCGGCTAGTTCAGCGCGCCGATCCTTTTCCAACAACGCCGGAAGTCCGCGAGGGTGCTGCGCGTAGGCGAGCAACGCGGCGTACTGCTGCCGGGCGATACGCGCTTCGGCGTCCGCGCCGTTCTCCAACGGATTGAGCGTGACGCTCTCTAAACGCTCTTCGATCTCGGCGCGCAACGGCGGCGCGAGCTGCCGATCGAAAGTCAACAGCAGTTTCAACTGCGAGTAGGCACGCAACCGCGACGGCTGGTTGATGTCCATGCCGCGCCGCCCGGTGATGAAATCATAAACGGCGCGCCCCACGAAGTAGTAGAGGTCGCCGAAACGCGAGACCTGCAGCAGGTTGCGCGCGACGTCGTCGAGCAGACGGCGCGACATCTCGCGCTGTTTCGGATTGAGTCGGTCGCGAAAGTCGACGAGCAGCACGGGG
>CAKZOF010000664.1 GCA_937135995.1 uncultured Pyrinomonas sp. | reverse complement strand
CAAGACGAGCGCCGTGCGCATCATCCCTGTGCCCGGCAAGGAGGTCGGCGAATGGGTCGAGTTCGGCGGGCTTTTGGGCCGCGCCCCCATCATGCCGGTCAGCGAGCTTTCAAGCGCTGACTTCATTCGTCGTGGCGGCCACATCCCGGCACCCATCCACAGTCTGCGTAACTAGGCTGCCGACCGACGCTTCCTGCGAAGCTCGTTCGGATGGTAGCAACATGCCATTGGGCCGACTTTACGCCTTCGGACGCGCGACGGATGCAGGTGTCGTGTTATGATTTCGCGCGAGGGATCGTCATGGAAGCCCTTGGAATGATCGAATGTCGTGGCCTTGTGGCCATGATCGAAGCGGCGGACGCAGCGGTGAAAGCCGCCAACGTGCGTCTCGTAGGCTACGAGAAGATCGATGCCGGACTCGTGACGGCGATCGTGCGCGGCGAAGTCGCCGCCGTGCGCGCTGCAGTGGAAGCAGGAGCGGCTGCCGGGCGCAAAGTCGGTGAAGTGGTCGCCACGCACGTTATTCCGCGTCCTCACGCGGAAGTGGACCGCGGCATCCCCGTTCTGCATACAGGTGAGACGACGCGCAAAAAGATCAGCGGCTCGGTGCGCGCGCGCTGAAAACAACGCAACGTACTGCTTCGACCGAGAAACATGTGCGCGAGCCACGCCGCACCAGCGGCGACAACCGCTCCATGCTCCTCACCGAAGCTTGCGTCGTACGCAAACACACGCGCTTACCACCTCGCGACTGGCGCGGCAAGATCTGGCTTAATTGGCTTTCACGAATTTGAGTCAAGCGTTCGGGCGCGCCTCATTTAGGCGGCGTGCGCACCCCGTTGGCCACAGGACGGCGCGGCGGTTGATTGCCGTTGGGGCTTTGCTCGTTCGGCGCATAGTAACCTGGTCGCGTGATGGCGATTCGCTTTTCGCCGCCGGGACCGTTGGCGACGACGACGCGCACGTTACGGAACGAACCATCGCGCGCTTTGTTGGTCGGGCTGTAGCCGATGACGTACTGCGTGCGCAGGTCGCGCGTGATCTCTTCGGCGATCTGCGGCAGTTCGTTGATCGACTTCGGGAAAAAAGCGCGTCCGCCCGTTTCGTTGGCCAGACGATTGATGAGGTTGATCGCTCTTTCGCGCGGGCTTTTGCGAATGAAACTGCCTTCGCGGTCCAGTTCATCGACGAAGCCGATGACGTAGATTTGCACGTTCGACTCGCGCAGTTGGCGGAAAAGTTGATTCTGGTTGTAGAAGCTCGACCGGTCTTCGCCGTCGGTGATCAGAATCAACGCGCGGCGGCGGCGGTCGTCGTCGTCGCCTCGCTTGTACTCGGATACCCGTTCGGAAGCGAGATAGACGGCATCGATCACGGCGGTCTGTCCGGCCTCGATGTAGAGATTGTCGAGTGCCTCCGACAGCGCCTGCTTGTCCGAGGTGAAATCGAGCAACGTTTCGATCTTGTCGCTGCTGATGAAGCGCACGAGGAAGGTTTCGTCGCCCGGCTTGTTGCTGTTGATGATGATGCGCGCCGATTCGATCACCTTGTCGAGCAGGTAGCGCATCGAGCCGGAGTTGTCGATCAGAAGGCTCACCACCGTATCGCGGAACTCGGTGTCGCGCTCGACCTTGTAGGACAGGCTGTGGGCCGGGTTGACCACCACCCGCGCGAGGCGGGCGGCGTCGAGCAGACCCTCCTCCTGGTCGAAGTCCCAGCTGCGCGACTGCTGCGCCATCAGCCGGCGCTGCAGCCGGTTCGCCAGCTTGGAGACGACGCCCTGCAGGTGCTGCAGGCGGCGCAGCTTCACGTCGTGCGGCGTGTCGTCGTGCAGGCCAATGTGCGCGGCAATGATCTGGGCTCATTCGTTGCCGAGGCGCAGGAAAAGGTTGCAGCGCAGGTCAAACTTCCGACCGGCAGCTTCATCGAATGGGGCGGGCAGTTTGAGAATCTGCAAGCCGCGTCTGCACGGCTGTCTGTGGTGATCCCGATCATCTTCGCCGCCATCTTTGGCATTCTGTTTTTGGCATTGGGCGGCGTGCGT
>CAKZOF010000663.1 GCA_937135995.1 uncultured Pyrinomonas sp. | reverse complement strand
ACCGTATGCTGGCGACCAGTTTCGGCGCCAACGCCGTACGCGCGTTGATGAACGGCGAGCGCGGCGTGATGGTCGCGCTTCAGGCGGCCAACATCATCACCGTACCGCTGTTGGAAGCGATCAGCAACATCAAGACCGTGCCGCCCGATGGCCAGCTAGTGCGGACGGCACGCGACATCGGGATTTCGTTCGGCGCGCCAGATGAGCATACCCATCACAGAACGGGCAACTGCTTCTGACAGGCCGCTTTCCCAAACCCGTCCAAGCTCGGTATAATTCGCTTTTGCGACTTGAACGCGCCATATCAAAACCGTAAAACTCGGATGAACGCCCGGCTCCCTCGGGCCGGCGCGTGAGAGGTGGAGCAAGGGTGACGGAAGAGATCAAAAAGAAGCTCGAAGCGGAACTGGAGGAACTGGAAACGGAACTTCGCGTGCATCTGCCGCGCGAGATCAAACGTGCGCGCGAATACGGCGACCTGCGCGAAAACGCTGAGTACAAAGCGGCGCTGGAACGGCAACAAGTCGTCAAAGCGCGCATTCGCCAGCTACGCGAGCGCATCAGCCAGATCGCCTCGATAGATCTATCGCAAGTGCCGCGCGACCGTGCGGCCTATGGTTCAACGCTCGTGCTGCTGGACAAAGAGCGCGACGAAGAGATCACCTACCGACTGGTGACGCCCGAAGAGAGCGACCCGCAGGCCGGTCTGATCTCGACCACATCGCCGATCGGGCGGAGCTTGATGGGACGCGAAGAGGGCGACGAAGTTCTCGTGCAGACGCCTTCGGGGCCGCGTCGCTTTGAAATCCTTAGTCTGAAGACGCTGCACGACGAGATGGCGGAACGATCCGCGCACGACGGCGGCGCGGACAACGAAAAGCAGGACGAGGACTAAACAGGTGTTCGGAGCGAGCATCGGACGCGGAGCGGGACGCATCGTCAACGCCATGGTCGAGGCGCTGGCGCGCTCTTCGATCAACCCCAACCTATTGACGGTGACGGGCGTTGCGATCAACGTCCTCTGCGGCCTGCTCTTCGGCTTCGGACATTTCTTCTGGGCCGGCATCATCCTGATCGTCGCCAACCTCTTCGACATGCTCGACGGCAAGGTGGCGCGTCTAACCGGTCGCGTGACGCGCTTCGGGGCCTTTCTCGATTCGTCGCTCGATCGTCTGTCGGACATGGTCGTCTTCGTCGGCCTGATGGTCTTCTACGCGCGCGACACGCAGTACCATTCGACGCTCAACGTCTTTCTGGCGGGCGCGGCGCTGATGGGGTCGGTACTCGTCAGTTACACGAGCGCGCGCGCCGAGAGCTTGATCCCGAAGTGTGATGTCGGATTCTTGCGCCGTCCCGAACGCGTGGTGCTATTGATCATCGGCGCGTTGACGACGCATCCCAACTCGGACCATCCGCTATTGAACCGCATGCCAGCGGTTCTTTGGGTTCTCGCCATCGGCTCTTTCTGGACCTTCGCACACCGCATGTACCACACGTGGCGTGAGGTCCAGCGGGTCGAAGCAGCGCGCGCTGGCGCGGACGTCGCGGATCAGAGGCCGCAACCGGCGTCGAGGGTCGCGCAACAAGCGCGCGTTTGAAGCGACGCGGCGGAAGTTCGAGGCGATGACTGAAAGAGGACGGCACATGGCGACAGCCAGTGTGCCTCGAAAGCAGAGAATTGCGAGGTGCCTTGAGCGTTGAACATCTGCCCATGCTGCGGATCGAAACTCTCCACTGAGTGGCAACAAGGCTGCGCAGCCTGCGGCGCGCGTCCGGTGGGACCACCGCTGCCACCACCCGACACGGAACTGCCGCTCGTTGGGCGCACGCTCTTTATCGGCGTGGCCGGTCTTCTTCTCGCGCTCGCGTCGCTCGGCGCGGTCGCCACGGAACTGGGCCGACGCGGGCACTTGCTACCGCGAGATCCAACAGAATTCATCTCCGCAGCGACCACCGCCATGTGGCGTGCGAAGTACCTGCTGCTACCGCTGTCGCTCGCCGTCTTCTGGGCCTGCTCGGTTCTCCGCCGCCGCGTGCAACGCGAACCACATCGTTTCCTCTGGCGGAGATTCGCCCTCGTCGGACACGCGACGGCAGGGTTGGTGTTCGTCGCCAACCTCGCTTTCACAGCGCTCTTCATCCCTGAACTCATCGAACAGCGGCGCTTGGCGCGCGAAGCAGCGGTGCAGTCGATGCTCTACGGAACGCACCGCATGTTGCTCGAGTACAAAGCGCGCTACGGAACCTATCCGGCTTCGCTCGACGACCTGCGCCGTCTACCCGATCCACAGGGGACCAACGCCAAGCTGCTGGCTCAATTAGAGATGGCTAACTACGTTCCGAGTTCGGTGCAGGCGGCGCGCATGGAACGACAGCGCCCTGTGCGCCGCGCGCGCCTGCGCCAAGTGGCCGTGCGCGCCGACACGGATGCTGCTCCGGTTGACGGATTGGAGACCGTCTCTTTCACCGATTACGAACTGCTCTGGCCCGGCCCTGATGGGATTTACGGTACAGAAGACGACCGTTCAATCAAAAACGGCGTGATCGTCGCCGAACCGCGCCCGCTCAAATCGGCGGGCGCGCTCGCCACCGTCAACCGCAACAGCCGAGCGAAATGAGCGCACGAGGGCACGCGCGAGAAGAACGTTTCGAAGCTGGGCCACGAGACGGAGAAGATTTCGGAGACAGGGCACTGAAAACCTTCGGCGAGCGCGTCGGACAGGTCGCAGCCTTGTTCGCCGACGGCGCGAATCTGCGCCGAAACAGCGGCGAAAAGGTTCACTGAACGGCCCGCCTTTGTGGTCGAACGCCTGATTCGCCAGCAGCACGTGATTGGTACATGCCGAGTTCGGCGGAAGATCTTCAGTCGAGGAAGACGCGAAAAGGCTCATGTTCCGCAAAATCCTGATCGCTAACCGCGGCGAAATCGCCGTGCGCATCATTCGCGCTTGCCGCGAACTCGGGATCTCGCCCGTGGCTGTCTACTCGGAGGCGGATCGCACCGCGTTGCACGTGCGGCTCGCCGATGAAGCTTACGCCATCGGCGCAGCGCCG
Source organism: uncultured Pyrinomonas sp. (assembly GCA_937135995.1). GTDB lineage: Bacteria > Acidobacteriota > Blastocatellia > Pyrinomonadales > Pyrinomonadaceae > Pyrinomonas. The sequence continues at coordinate 2,244 of CAKZOF010000663.1, read as the reverse complement.
TCGGTCGAAAGCTACTTGAAGATCGAACGCATCATCGACGCGGCGCGGCGCAGCGGCGCCGAAGCGATCCATCCGGGCTACGGCTTTCTCGCCGAAAACGCCGAGTTCGCGCGCGCCGTGCGCGACGCTGGGCTCGTTTTCATCGGCCCGCGCCCCGAAGCCATGGAACTGATGGGGTCGAAGACCAACGCGCGGCGCGCCGCTCAATCAGCTGGCGCACCCATCGTGCCGGGAACCACCGAACCGCTCAGTTCGCTCGAAGAGGCGCACGAAGTGGCGGCGCGTTTGGGTTACCCCGTGATGCTCAAAGCGGCAGCCGGCGGCGGCGGCAAAGGGATGCGGTTGGTCGCGTCAGCCGAAGAGTTGCCTTCGGCCTTCACCACGGCCCAATCGGAAGCGGCTTCGGCCTTCGGCGACCCACAGGTCTATCTCGAAAAAGCGGTGGTACGCCCGCGCCACATCGAGATTCAAGTCTTCGCCGATGAACATGGCAACGTCGTTCACCTCGGTGAACGCGAATGCTCGATTCAACGCCGTCATCAGAAAGTGATCGAAGAATGCCCGTCGCCGATCAACGATCCCGAGCTGCGCGCGAGGATGGGCGAAGCCGCCGTGCGCATCGCGTGCGCTGCGGGCTACGTCAACGCCGGTACGGTGGAGTTCCTTGTCTCGGACGAGACGCGCGAGTTCTACTTCCTCGAGATGAATACACGCCTTCAGGTCGAGCATCCGGTGACCGAACTCGTCACGGGCATCGACCTCGTGCGCGAGCAGATTCGCGTCGCCAGCGGCGAAAAGCTCTCTTTTACGCAAGAGGATGTTCGCTGGACCGGTCACGCCATCGAGTGCCGTATCTATGCCGAAGATCCGGAGAACAACTTCATGCCGTCGCCGGGGCGCATCACCGAGCTTCGTGTTCCCACGGGGCCGGGCATACGCGATGATGGCGGCGTCTACGCCGGCGCGGAAGTCTCTATCTATTACGATCCGATGATCTCCAAACTCGTCGCTTGGGGAAGGACGCGCCCTGAAGCGATCGACCGCTTGCGCCGCGCGCTCGATGAATATTTCATCGAAGGCATCAAGACGACGCTTCCTTTCTTCCGCGAAATCGTCCGCGACGACGAGTTCATCCGCGGGCAGTTGGATACGGGCTTCATCGAGCGCTTCAACCGGCGGCGCGCTCCGGTCTCGGGCGACCGCACGGAACGCGACATGGCCGTCATCGCGGCAGCCATCGCCTCTTTCGAGCGGCGCGCCGAAGCGCGCACGAACGCGCTGGAACACCGCACGAACAACGCATGGCGGCTCGCCGGACGCACGCTGCTCTTTCGCTGACCGGTTGCGCGGAGTTTGAAGCGCGGCGCGTCCATCAGTGAGACGAGGTTTTCGCGCGCATCATCTAACGTGCATGGCGCGCCTTTCAGATCCAAGGACGTTTATGAAACTTCTGACCGAAATCGAAGGAGAACGCCGCACGCTCGACGTCCAACGCAACGGCCACGGTTTCACGGTCGAACTCGATGGGCGGCGCTATGAGATCGAGGTGTATCGCCCGGAAACGGGCGTCTACCTGCTGCTCGCCGAAGGCCGAGTTTACGAGTGCCGTGTGCGCGAAGAGAGCGAGGCGCCGAACGGTTATCGAGTCAGCATCCGCGGCCGAAATTATCCGGTCAAGGTGCTCGATCCGCGCCGATTGCGCAACGCCTCGGGCGCGGCAAGCGGCGCGTCGGGGCGCGCCGTAATCACCGCGCCGATGCCCGGCAAGGTTGTTCGCGTGCTCGTCGAGCAAGGGGCACAGGTCGAGGCCGGTGTCGGACTAGTCGTCGTCGAGGCGATGAAGATGCAGAACGAAATGAAATCGCCCAAGTCCGGCAAGGTAATAGAACTTCGCGCGCGCGAAGGGACGACGGTCAACGCGGGTGACGTGCTCGCCGTCGTTGAGTGAGACGAAGGTGTCTTCCAAAGAAGAACGAACGCCGGCGACAGCGGTGAACGGTGGTGAGCGTCGGCGACGAGAAAAAAAATTTCTCCGGGAGGTGCTAGTTGTCCGAAGAGATTCTATTCGAACCCGCGCGCGACGCAATGGGAGCGACGCACGCTCTCGGCGCGCGCGCGGAGGTCGCGCGCGACAACGGCGCTTCCTCCAGGATCACGTGCGCGTTGATCCCGCCGAAGCCGAAGGCGTTGACGCCCGCCCGTCGCGGCGTGGCTGCGCCATGGATCCAGGGCCGCGTAGTCGAA
>CAKZOF010000662.1 GCA_937135995.1 uncultured Pyrinomonas sp. | reverse complement strand
TGCCCGAAAAGCGCGACCTGTTTCGCGGTTGGGAAAGGGCCGATTCAATCACCACCAACCCACACAAATGGCTCGCTACGCCGCTCGACCTTTCGGCATTCTACTGCCGCCGGATGGACGTCTTGCGCCAAGCCTTCTCGCTCGTCCCCGATTACCTCCGGACGAACGAACCCGTGCGCAACCCGATGGATTACGGCATCCAACTCGGACGCCGCTTTCGCGCCCTCAAGCTCTGGATGGTGATGCGTTATTTCGGGCGGCGCGGGCTGCAAGCGATGCTCCGCGAGCACTGCCATCTGGCGCAAGTCTTCGCTCGCTGGGTCGACTCCTCATCCGATTGGGAACGGGTGGCGCCCGTACCTTTCAGCGTCGTCTGTTTTCGTGCGCGTCCACGCGAGCTTGCCGCCCTCGATGCGCGACAACTCGACGCAGTGAACGAGCACATCGCCGAGCGCGTCAACGCCACGGGTCGAGCTTTTATATCGCACACGCGACTCGACGGGCGTCTGACGCTGCGCTTGGCCATCGGCAACATCAGGACCACACGAACGCACCTGGAACGAACTTGGGAGCTACTGCAAGAGGCGCTCCGCACAGCGGTCGCCGAAAGACTTGAGAAGGCGGAACAGATTTGAAGAACTCAACTTTCCGAGCCGAAACCGAAGGAGCAGCGCTGACGCCGATGTTGACTCACATGGTCGTCTGGAAATACCGCGACGACACCGATCAAGCGACCCGCGAGGAGCACGTTGCGCTCCTACGCGGCCTTGCCTCGATTGTCCCCGGACTACAGAGCCTCGCTGTCGGATTCGACGTCTTGAGGCTGCCGCGCTCCTACGACACCGGCTTGGTCGCCGTGTTCTGCGATCGCGCCGCGCTCGACGCTTACACGGTGCACCCGGAACACCAGCGCGTCGCCGAGTTCGGGCGCAGCATCAGCCAGCACATCGCTTCGGTCGATTTCGAAAGCTAGGCGCAAAGAAGCGCGGCCCCCGATGCAACGACGGCCCGAGCGCGTGGCACCGCCGGATGGAATGTTCTTTCACCCGCGGGATCCGTCCGGTGGGCCCGACGGCCGCATGGCCTTTGCCCAAGATAGGTAGTTTCATGACGTCCTTGGAATCGCTGATTAGCACTCGAAGAGCGGCCGGAGTTTGGCGTAAGTTGTCGCCAAATCTTCGGGCAACACGCGCGTCTCTCCGACCGTGGTCATGAAGTTGCTATCGCCCACCCAACGGGGCATCAAGTGCAAGTGAATGTGACCAGCGACACCAGCGCCGGCAGCCTTGCCGATGTTCATCCCAAGGTTGAAGCCGTCCGGGCGGTAAACTTCGCGCAAGACCGTCTGCGCCTTTTTGGCAAGGTCCATCATTTCGTCGGTCACCTCTTTGGAAGCCGCATCAAGATCGGCGACGTGCTCGTGCGGCACGATCATCAAGTGGCCGCTCGTGTAAGGGTAGAGGTTGAGGACGATGAAGTTCCTTCGGGCGCGATGGACGATCAAGTTGCGCTCGTCTTCTGTCGGCGGCGCATCGCGCAGCACGCAGAAGATGCACCGGGTCGCCGTTTCCTTGTCTTCTCCGGCGACGTAACGATAACGCCAAGGCGACCACAACCGATCCACGTCGCACCAAGCGGCTTTTTTTCAGGAGAGGCCGCTCTCCTTGTGCGCGTCTTCGGACGCACCCTCGTTGATCAATTCCTTCAACTCTTTGCCCGGCTTGAAGTAGGGAATACGTTTGGTCGGGATGTCGACGGGCGTGCCGGTCTTTGGGTTGCGTCCGCGCCGTGCGCTTCGTTCGCGCACGCGGAAACTGCCGAAGCCGCGAAGCTCGATCTTCTCGCCGCGGTTCAAAGCTTCGATCATGCTTTCAAAGACGATCTCGACAAGTCGCTCCGCATCTTTCTTCGTCAGTTCAGCAGCGCGCGCTACCTCCTCGACCAACTCAGCTTTCGTCATAGCCTCACCTCTCGCTGTGGAACAAAGGCTTCGGATGCCACACGACCCATGGCTGGTCCAAAACATCACTCGCACAAAGTAGCAGAAAACGCTTGCTCCCTGCAAGTTCTACGGGAGCAAGCGTTTACAAAAAGATCCGGTTTTCGCCCGCGCGCTATCGCTCGCGGTCGTCGTTGGAGTTGAGGTTGAATTCGGCCAGCTCGCCGAGCGAGGCGATGCCAGCTCCGACCTCCGTCGAGTAGCTGCGCGCGTCCACCGCCGGTTCGTCGTGTTTCGCCGCGCGCGCTGACAGAGCGATCTTTTTATTTTCGGGTTCGATGCGGAGAATGCGGAAGTCCATCTCCTGCCCTATCTGCACCACATCTTCAGGGCGACGCACACGCTCTTCAGACAGTTCCGAGATATGGCATAACCCTTCCAGTCCCTCGGCCACCTCGACGAAGACGCCGAAGCTGGCAAACCGCGTGACGCGACCGTGCACGATGTCGCCCGGCTTGTGCTCGGCGACGAACCGATCCCACGCGCTCGGTTCAGTATCCTTGATTGAAAGTGACAGCCGACGGTTTTGCGTGTCGATGTGCGTGATGACGGCTTCGACCTCTTGCCCTTTCTTCAAGACTTCGGCCGGATGTTTGATCCGCTTGGTCCACGAGATATCCGAGACGTGAACCAAACCGTCGATGCCGTCCTCGATCTCGACAAAGGCACCGAATTCGGTCAGGTTGCGGACCCGCCCACGCACGCGCTGGCCGACTGAATACCGTTCGGGCAAAGTATCCCACGGGTTGGGCTGCGTCTGCTTGAGGCCGAGCCGGATGCGCCGCGCTTGCGGATCGATATCTAAAACCTCGACCTCCACAGTGTCGCCGAGGCTGACGATCTTGCTCGGATGCTTGATGCGTTTCGACCATGTCATCTCGGTGACGTGGATCAGACCTTCCACGCCCGGTTCGAGTTCGACGAACGCGCCGTAGTCAGCGATGCTCGCCACCCTGCCTTTGACTCGGCTTCCGACGTAGTAACGCTCTTCGACCGTCTCCCATGGATCGGGGACGAGTTGTTTGTAGCCGAGCGAGATCCGCTCTTTCTCGCGGTCGATCTTGAGCACTTTGACCTGCACGACGTCGCCAACTTTGAACATCTCGCCGGGGTTCTGCAATCTGCCCCAAGACATATCGGTGACGTGGAGTAGGCCGTCAATGCCACCGAGGTCAACGAAGGCGCCGTAGTCGGTCAGGCTCTTGATCTGCCCTTCGACGATGATGCCCTCTTCGAGGTGTTGCAACGTCTCGCGCTTGCGTTTTTCGTTGCGCTCTTCGAGCAACGCCTTGCGCGACAGGACGACGTTGGCCCGCTTGCGGTTGAGCTTGATGACTTTGGCCTCGATCTCCTGCCCACGAAGTGCGTCGAGGTTGCGCAGCGGGCGGATGTCCACTTGCGACCCTGGCAAAAAGGTCTCCACCGGGCCGACGTCGACGCGCAGGCCGCCCTTGATCCGCTCGACGACCCGTCCGCGCACGGGCGTCCCTTCGCGGTGCGCTCGTTCCAGTTCATCCCACGCGCGACGGCGTAGCGCGTCGGCGCGCGAGAGCACTGGCACGCCTTCGGGTGAGTCCATGCTCTTGACGACGACTTCCACTTCGTCGCCTGGCTTGACGACCAGTTCGCCGTTTTCGGTGAACTCCTCTTGCGGGACGATGCCTTCGGACTTGAAGCCGAAATCAATCAGCACACCGCGTTCGCCGACGCCAACCACCTTCCCTTGAACGATCTGTCCTTCTTGAAAGGAGGATTGCTCCTCGAACTGGTCGAGGATGGTGGCGAAATCCACTTCGCCACCCGGACGCGCCTCTTCATCCTCGCCCTGCGCGGCGCGCGCGTCGGTTGCTTGGGCAGCCACGGGTTGATCGTTGGTTTCGTTCTCGCTCGGCTTTCTCTCTTCGATTGCCATCGAAACTCCTGTTCGCGCTCTCCCGAAATCATCCCTGCACGACTTGCCGGTGGCAAATCGTCGGTGCGAGCGGCCGTCGGAACAACTGGTGATTCGTCGGAATTTTATGAGGCGGGGATGCGAGCCGTTTGAACGAGGTGGCTTTGACTTCGTTAACAAATCTCCATCGTGCCCGTGGATCACCCGCGTGACCCGATTAATCACCGGCCGCTTGACCGGAGATGTAGTGTCGCAATGTACACGCCGAAGCGACCCGGTGTCAAGCAATCACGCAACATCATTGTGCGGCTTCGCCCGAGGGCGCATTGCGCCGCACTCCTCTTCTTACGTAGAATCTTCCGGCGAACGAACGTCGAGCGCCCAAGCCATGGCTGAAACTGTCGCTGCCGCGTCGCCGCGTCCGATGCTGTGGCGCGCCTTGAGACATAGGAATTTTCAACTCTTTTTCGGCGGACAACTCATCTCGCTCACGGGGACGTGGATGCAGTCGGTGGCCCAGAGCTGGCTCGTCTACCGGTTGACCGGTTCGGCAGCTTTGCTCGGTCTCGTCGGTTTCTGCTCCCAAATTCCGGTCCTCATCTTCGCCCCCATCGGCGGCGCTTTAGCCGACCGACGAGACAAACGCCGCATCCTGATCGGCACCCAATCCGCCGCCATGCTCCTCGCCTTCGTCCTCGCTGCCCTGACGCTCAGCGGAAGCGTGCAGATGTGGCACATCCTTGCGGTCGCGATGGCCTTCGGAGTTATCAACGCCTTCGACATTCCGACACGCCAAGCGTTCGTCGTCGAAATGGTCGGCAAAGAGGATCTGATGAACGCCATCGCTCTCAATTCATCCATGGTCAACGGAGCGCGCATCGTCGGCCCGGCGGTAGCCGGCGTTCTGGTCTCGACCGTCGGCGAAGGATGGTGTTTTTTCGCCAATGGCGTAAGTTACCTAGCCGTCATCGCCGGATTGCTCATGATGCGTGTAAACGCGCAGAATGCGCCTCCGGCGCGAGGCAGGGCGCGATCGGAGATTGTTGAAGGTTTTCGCTACGTGGCACGAACCGGTCCAGTTCGTGCTCTGCTCCTGCTCCTTGGTCTGGTCAGCCTGATGGGCATGCCTTACGCCGTGCTGATGCCGATCATCGCTGATCGCGTCCTGCACGGTGGCGCACGTGGGCTCGGCATCTTGATGGGGGCGGCGGGCGCAGGCGCGCTTCTCGGCGCACTAAGCCTCGCCGCACGCGGCGGCCTACGCGGGTTGGGCCGGTGGGTGATGTTCTCGAGCGCGGGCTTCGGCCTGTCGCTTACCCTCTTCGCGCTGTCGCGCTCGTTCTGGCTTTCAGCGGCGTTGCTTGTGCCCGTCGGTTTTTCGATGATGCTTCAGATGGCCGCGTCGAACACG
>CAKZOF010000661.1 GCA_937135995.1 uncultured Pyrinomonas sp. | reverse complement strand
TGTGCGGTGGATTGACGTCGCTCATCAAGGCCGGTTTCGAGACGCTGGTCGAAGCCGGGTACGCGCCGGAGCTGGCCTACTTCGAGTGTTTGCACGAGATGAAGCTGATCGTCGATCTGCTTTACGAGGGTGGCATCACCGAGATGCGCTATTCGATCTCGAACACGGCGCAGTACGGCGACATGACGCGCGGCCCTATCGTCATCAACGACGAGACCAAGCGGCGCATGCGCGGCATTCTGGCCGAGATTCAATCGGGCGCTTTCGCGCGCGAGTGGATGCGCGAACACCGGCAGGGGCGGCCACGTTTTCAGCAGTTGGAGCGCGAGACGCGCGAACATTTGATCGAAAAGGTCGGGGCCAACTTGCGCGAGATGATGCCGTGGTTGCGGCGCGAACGGTTGGTGGACGAGGCGGAGAACTGATGGGCGACAACTGGCGCAGCCGCGTGATCACACAGGGCGTCGAGCGAACGCCGAACCGTGCCATGTTGCGCGCCGTGGGATTCGGCGACGACGACTTCGATAAACCGATCATCGGCGTCGCTAGCTGCTACAGCACGATCACGCCGTGCAACGTCGGGCTGCACCGGTTGGCCGAGCGGGCCATGGCGGCGTTGCGCGAAGCGCAGACCATGCCGCAGCTTTTCGGCACCATCACCGTCAGCGACGGGATCGCGATGGGAACCGAAGGGATGCGCTACAGCTTGGTTTCGCGCGAGGTGATCGCCGACTCGATCGAGACCGTCTGCCAAGCGCAGCAGTTCGACGGCCTGCTCGCCATCGGTGGGTGCGACAAGAACATGCCCGGGGCGATGATCGCCATCGCGCGGTTGAACATCCCGGCGATCTTCGTCTACGGCGGCACGATCAAGGCCGGGCGCTACGGCGAGCGCGAATTGACGATCGTCAGCGCGTTCGAGGCGGTGGGCCAGCACAGCGCCGGGCGCATCGACGAGCGCGAACTGCGCGAGATCGAACGGCACGCCTGCCCCGGCGCGGGCGCATGCGGCGGCATGTACACGGCCAACACCATGTCGGCAGCGATCGAAGCGATGGGGTTGAGTTTGCCAGGCTCGTCGACCATGGCGGCTGAAGACGAGGAGAAGGCCGAAGATGCGGCGCGTGCCGGGCGCGTGTTGGCCGCGGCGGTGCGCCGCCGCCTGTTGCCGCGACAGATTCTGACGCGCAAAGCGTTCGAGAACGCCATTGCGGTGGTGATGGCGACGGGCGGTTCAACCAACGCCGTGTTGCATCTGCTGGCGATCGCGCACGCGGCCGAGGTGCCGCTTTCGCTTGACGATTTCGCGGCCATGCGCGCGCGCGTCCCCGTTTTGTGCGATTTGAAGCCGTCGGGGCGGTACGTAGCGACCGATCTGCATCGTGCCGGGGGCGTGCCGCAAGTGATGCGCGTGCTGCTCGAACAGGGCGTGCTGCACGGCGACGCGTTGACCATCACGGGGCAGACGGTGGCCGAAGCGTTGGCCGACGTGCCCGCCGTGCCGCGCCGCGATCAAGACGTGGTGCGCCCGTGGACGGATCCGGTTTACGCGAGCGGGCATCTGGCGATCTTGCGCGGGAACTTGGCGCGCGAAGGGGCCGTGGCCAAGGTCTCGGGGATCACGCAGCGGCGTTTCACTGGACCAGCGCGCGTCTTCGACGCGGAAGAGGAGTGCTTGCAGGCCGTTCTTGCAGGCAGGATACGCGCTGGCGACGTGGTGATCATTCGTTACGAGGGGCCGCGCGGTGGGCCGGGGATGCGCGAGATGCTTGCGCCGACGGCAGCGATCATCGGGGCCGGGCTGGGCGACAGCGTCGCGCTCGTTACGGACGGGCGCTTTTCGGGCGGCACATACGGATTGGTGGTCGGGCACGTCGCGCCCGAAGCGGCCGTCGGCGGCGAGATCGCGTTGGTCGAAGAGGGCGATCTTGTCACGGTGGATGCCGAGCGTGGGCTGCTGCAGCTCGAAGTGACGGACGAGGAGCTTGCGCGGCGGCGCGCGCGCTGGACGCCGCCGCCGGTGCGCGCCGCGCGCGGCGTGCTCGCCAAGTACGCGCGCCTGGTTGCGTCGAGCAGCTGTGGAGCCGTGACCGATCGCTTCGCAAGCGACCGCTGTTGGTCGGAGCGCGGCGAGGGCTTGAGGGACGAAGAGGCGCGTTGTCGGTGACTCAGCTTGACAACGGACCAGCTTTGTGCGATAACGCGACGTTGCGTGCGGACCTGTTTTTGATAACTGAATCGTGGCGATTTAGGGCGACTTGCTCCACGTTAAAAACTGCTAAAGAGCCGCTCGGATTCTCGAGCTTTGATGGAGAACCCCGCGCCTCTTTGGCGCGGGGTTTTTCGTTTTTCGCGCGCTCCCGCCTGAAGAATCGCCACGCCCGTAACCAAAGCCACTGGAGGCGACATGGCACACACGACCGAACAGAGCGACCAACCTGCCTGTTGCGAGCCGTTCGACGCCGAATGGGCGCATCTTGAGACGCTCGCGCTTCACGCTGGCACCGGTCCAGACCCAGCGACCGGCGCGCTTTTGACCCCCATCTACCAGACCACGACGTTCGTGCAAGAGGCCGTCGGTGTGCACAAAGGGTTCACCTACAGCCGGGCCGGCAATCCCACTGTGGCCGCGTTGGAGCGACGGCTGGCGGCGCTCGAAGGGGGCGCGTTTGCCACGTGCTACGCGACCGGGCTGGCGGCGACCACGGCGCTCTGTTTGGCGCTGCTCGCGGCGGGCGATCGCGTCGTCGTTTCGCAGGCGGTCTACGGCGGAACGGTGCGGCTGTTGCAGCAGGTACTCGGTCGGTTCGGTGTCGAGGCGGTCTTCATCGACACGGCGGACCAGGGTTTGCTGGCGGCGGAGTTGCAGCGGGCACCGGTGCGCTTGGTCTTCATCGAGACGCCGGCCAATCCGACCTTGCGGTTGACGGACATTGCGGCGACGGCACAGTTGGCGCACCGCGCGGGCGCGTGGCTGGTGGTGGACAACACGCTGTTGACGCCCGCGCTGCAACGCCCGCTCGAGCTTGGGGCCGACGTGGTGCTGCACTCGACGACCAAGTTCATCGAGGGGCACAACGCGACCGTGGGCGGCGCGCTGATCACAACGCAACGCGAGCTGCACGAGCGGTTCGAGTTCACGCGCACGGCGACCGGGACGATTCAAGCGCCGTTTACGGCATGGTTGACGCTGCAGGGCGTCAAGACGTTGCCGATGCGCATGGCGCGCCACTCGGAGAACGCGTTGCGCGTAGCCCGTTTTCTCGCGGACCATCCGCGCGTGGTGCGGTTGCTCTACCCGTGGCTCGACTCTTTTCCGCAGCACGAACTGGCGCGACGGCAGCAGCGGGCGGGCGGTGCGCTCATCGCGTTCGAGGTCGAGGGCGGCGTGGAAGCCGGAACGCGCTTGATGAATGCAGTGCGGCTCTGTGCGCTAGCGGAGAACCTTGGGGCGGCCGAGACGATCATCACGCATCCGGCGTCGATGACCCACTGGTCGGTGCCGCCCGCGCAGCGCGCGGCGGCGGGGATCACCGATGGGCTGGTCCGGTTATCGGTGGGGTTGGAGGATCCCGAAGACATCATCGCCGATTTGGACCAGGCGCTCGGCAAGTAAGATAAGGACGCCGAACCATGTCGGCGAGCGAAGAGATGCGTGGGGAGGAAGAAGCGGCTGTGGAAGAATGTGTGGTGATGAAGTTCGGCGGTTCCGTGCTGCGCGACGAGCGTGACCTGCCACGCGCGGTGCATGAAATCTACCGCGCGTGGCGCAACGGAGCACGCGTTGTCGCGGTGGTGTCGGCGCTGGGCGACACGACGGATCGGTTGCTAGAGCAGGCGGCGCGCGTTGCCGACGATCCGGAGCCGCGGGCGCTGGCGACGTTGCTCGCGACGGGTGAGCTGACGTCGACGGCGCTGCTTGCGTTGGCGCTCGATCGCGCTGGCGTTCCGTGCGAGGTCTTCGATGCGGCGCAGGTAGGGCTACGCACCGCGGGCGAGCGGCTGGAGGCGCAACCGGTGAGCGTGGATCTCGTGCCGATCGAGCGCGCGCACGCACGCGGCGCGGTGGCGGTGCTTCCCGGTTTCATCGGGCGCGATGCACAAGGGGCGCCGACGCTGCTCGGACGGGGCGGTTCGGACTTGACGGCGCTGTTTCTGGCCCAGCGCCTGCGGGCGCGCTGCGTGCTCTTCAAAGATGTGGATGGCCTCTACACGGCGGATCCGGCGCGCGGCGGCGGCCAGCGGCCGCGGCGTTTTGCGCGCGCGCACTGGGGGACGGCGCTGGCGGTGGGCGGTGAAGTGGTGCAACCGAAGGCGGTGCGGTTCGCCGCCGAGCATGGCATGAGTTTCGCCATCAAGGCCCCGTGCACGGAGCGTTGGACGGAGATCGGTGCCGGACCAGACGCGCTCGCCGCCGACGAGCGGACACGGCCGCTGCGTGTGGCGTTGCTCGGTTGCGGGACGGTGGGCGGCGGCGTATACGCGCGGCTGGCGGCGCTTGGCGAACGGTTCGCGGTGGTGGGCGTTGCCGCCCGCACGCGCCAGCGGGCGCTGGCCGCTGGCGTGCCTGCGGAGTTGTTTGCCGAAGACGCTTGGTCGCTGGTGGAGGGCGACGGCGAGGTGGTAGTGGAGTTGATCGGCGGGGTGGAACCGGCGGCGGCATTGGTGGAGGGGGCGTTGCGCGCCGGGAAGCACGTGGTGACGGCCAACAAAGCGCTGTTGGCCGAACGTGGGGCGAGGCTCGCGCAAGTGGCTGCGGCGCACGGCGTCGAGCTGCGCTACAGCGCGGCGGTGGGCGGCGCGGTGCCGGCCACCGAGATGGCGCAGCGCGCGCGCCGTTTGGGCACGGTGTACGCGCTCGAAGCGGTGCTCAACGGGACGACCAATTTCGTGTTGGACCAGTTGGCGCGCGGCGCTGATTGGGAGCAAGCGGTGCGCGCCGCGCAAGCGGCTGGGTATGCCGAGGCCGACCCGCGGTTGGACTTGGACGGCACGGACGCGGCGCACAAGCTCGCGCTCCTCGTGCGGCTCGCGTTCGGCGTCGACTTAGACGTACGCGAAGTCGCGCGCGAGGGCATCGATGGCGTCGAGGCGGAGCGCGTGCGCCGGGCGCACGCGGTGGGCCGGGCGGTGCGGCTGGTGGCGCGCGCCGTGCGGTGCGGAGAACGGGTCGAGGCGGGCGTACGTCCGTTGGAGCTGGCGGCGGGCCATCCGCTGGCCGCGGTAACCGGCGTGGAGAATCGGCTCATCATCGAGTTGGAGGACGGCCGCCGATTGGAGGCGGGCGGCAAAGGG
>CAKZOF010000660.1 GCA_937135995.1 uncultured Pyrinomonas sp. | reverse complement strand
GCGCGAAGCGGACGCGCATCGGGTCGTTGACGAAAACTCGCTGACGGCTTCCCGTCCAGTCTCATTTTTGAAATACGTTCGCTGCGCAGCGCTTGTTTCAAGGCGGAAGCGCTTTTAGCTAGCGCGAGCCGTCGCCTGCAGTCTCTATATTGTGCCCTAAAGGGGGCCGCTTTGCCATCTCGGAGCGGAGCGCTGCTGAGCGGCAAAAGGGACAGAGTTCTCGCCTGTAACGAATATTTAAGATTCCATTCAACCCGTCTTAATGTCGGCGCGATAACGTGCCGCTCGTTCGAGCTGCCTCAAACGACTCTTCGCCAGCGGATCTCGGTCCGCCTGCGTCCGTCTGTTATCAGTGGACGGCGGGTAGCGACCTGTCTGCATTAATTCTCATAGGAGGACCCGATGTTACGCTTGATGATTCGCAGTCTGGCTTGGCCGCTCACTTTCTTGCTATCGGTGTGGTTGTGCTTTGGATCGTGGGCTGCGGCGCAAACGGATCAAGGACGCATCACCGGTTTGGTGCGCGACATCAACGGCGCAGTGGTCGCTGGCGCAACCATCACCGTGCGCAACGAACGCACGGGCGAAGAGCGCACCGTCACGGCGAACCAAGATGGTTTCTACGCTGTGACGCCGCTCAAACCATCCACCTACAGCATCGTCGCTAGCGCGCCCAATTTCGCTCCGGCGCAAGTTTCGGGTGTCGCCTTGGCCGTTGGTCAGGAGCTGAATTTGACCCTCACTTTGCAACCCGTCGGCGTCGCCGCTTCCGTCAACGTCGTGAGCGCCGACGATGCGGCGATCGACACAAGTTCGGCGCGCATCGGCGCCAACGTCAATCAACGCGAAGTGCAGTCGCTTCCGATCAACGGGCGGCAGTTGTCGCAACTCTATTTGCAAGCGCCGGGATCGGTCAACAGCGGTTCCGGCACCTATGGTGATATACGTTTTTCGGGGCGCGCCGTTGAGCAGAACATCATCCGTTTGGACGGCGTCGAAGGCACGGCGATCATCGACGCTTCGCCCGGCAACTTGAACGGCGAGATCCCGTCGCCGTTTCGTTTGCAGACGAGTTTGGAGAACGTGCAGGAATTCCGCGTCGAATCGAACAGCTATCCGG
>CAKZOF010000659.1 GCA_937135995.1 uncultured Pyrinomonas sp. | reverse complement strand
CCAATTAAGATCTGCCCGCCGTACTCCGGATAGGGATAGACGCCGCCCAGAACCTTCATCAAAGTGGATTTGCCCGCGCCGTTTTCGCCTACCAGCGCGTGAACCTCGCCCGCTCGAAGGTCGAACGAGACGCCGTCCAGCGCGCGCACGCCCGGAAAGGTCTTGGTGATGTCGCGCATCTCGAGAAGCGGATGTTCCCGGCCCACGAGCTTGCCTCCCTCGATCTCGGAATCGTCGAACCTCACGACAACCAGCCCGGCCGTCGCTTCAATTCCCCTTGACGCGAAACGCTGACCGCGTTCGCCATCGCGCCAACACGCGCCGGACGCGATCAATCGCCCGCCGCCGAAGTCTCGATGCGCGGCCACCGATCACGCGGGACGTTGCGGTAGATGTCCTCCAACTTGTGGAAGCCATCTTTCACCACGGTCTGGACCACGTTCTCTTTATCGACCACGATCGGCTCGAGCAAAATGGACGGCACATCCTTTTTGCCGTTGTTGACGACCCCATTGGTTTCGACCCGTTCGCCGCGCGCGAGCTTGACGGCAGCCTCTGCCGCGCGCTCGGCGAGCTGTTTGATCGGCTTGTAAACGGTCATCGTCTGCTTGCCCTCGACGATGCGCTGCAACGCCGCAAGGTCCGCGTCCTGCCCCGAGACCAGCACTCGGCCCGCCAGCCCCTGTTCCTCCAAAGCTTGGACGACGCCGCCAGCGGTGCCGTCGTTGGATGCGACCACGGCGGCGACGCGATTGTTCGCTTGCGTCAAGGCGTTCTCCGTATGCTTGAGGGCTTCGTTGGGCGACCACTCACGCGCCCACTGATCCGCCACGATGCGGATCTTGCCGCTGTCGATGGCCGGTTTGAGGACCTTCATCTGCCCTTCGCGCAGCATGTGAGCGTTGTTGTCCGTGGGCGCGCCGCCGATCAATACGTAGTTACCTTCGGGTGCGCGTTCGAGCAAGTAACGCGCCTGCATTTCGCCGACGCGCACGTTGTCAAACGAGATGTAAAGATCGACATCGGCGTTGCGAATCAGACGATCATAGGAGATCACCGGCACGCCTTGGCGTTTAGCTGCTTCGACGATAGCCGCCGCCGTTTCATCGCAGGAGGTTTCAATGCCGAGGATGAGCATGCGCTACTTTACCCTCGCCAACGCCGGTCCCGCCTCGCACTGCGCATGAAACAAACGAATGCCCTTCAGCACATCGATCGCGCGTTCCAACTGCACATCACGCGCATTCTCCGACGCTTTCGATCCATCCCCGTCGTCGGAACGATCGCCTTGCGCGCGGAACTTCAAAACGGCTTGCCAATCATCGGGAGACATCGGCACCACAATGTCCGGCTCGATGCCCCGCCCATGGATCAACCGCCGTTCCGGAGTGAAATACCATGCCGTGGTCAGGCGAATGGCCGAGCCGTCATCCAGCGGCAATACACTCTGGACAGATCCCTT
>CAKZOF010000658.1 GCA_937135995.1 uncultured Pyrinomonas sp. | reverse complement strand
CCAAACTGGTCCAGCGGATCCGCGACAGCGCGCGCCACAAACCCGAAGACGTCGAGCGCGCGGAGATCGATCTGAACGACGTGCTCCGCGATTCGGTCGCGTGGATGGAAGATTACATCTACGAAGCGCGTCGCGAGCGCGGCGCCGCGATCGACACGGAGCTGGATCTTGCGCCGAATTTGCCCCGCGTGCGCGCAAGCGCAACCGAGATGCGCGAAGTCTTCGTCAACTTGCTGCGCAACGCCGTCGATGCCATTCGGGGCGAAGGGCGCATTCGGGTAAGAAGCGCCGCAGAAGATGGGCGCGTCGTAGTGGAAGTGAGCGACACCGGCTGCGGGATGAGCGCCGACGTGATGGCCAAGATCTTCCATCCGCTATTTACAACCAAAGGCGAACGTGGAACCGGATTGGGCTTGACGACCTGTTATGCCATCGTCCGGCGACACGGCGGCGATATCCGCGTGCGTAGCGAAGAGGGCAAAGGAACGACCTTCACGGTCAGTTTGCCCCGCAGCGTAGGGGAAGCAGCCTAGCGCGCGCGGGCGCTGCCGGACACGCTGCCCGGCAGCGGCGCGTCGGGGGAAAAGACTTCCGCCCGTGCGGCGAGGTATAATCGTGGACACGAAAGATCTCGTTTCGAAGGGCAAATGATGAAGATGAACGGAGATATTCGCCCCATCCTTGATCGAGCGCTGGCGGGCGAGCGGTTGACGGCTGACGATTGCGCGACGTTGCTCGCGGCGGACGATTTCCTGAGCATCGGCGTCGCTGCCGACCAGGTGCGAAAGAGATTGCATCCGGACGGCATCGTCACCTACATCATTGACCGCAACATCAATTACACCAACGTCTGCAACGTCGTCTGTACGTTCTGCGCGTTTTACCGCCGCCCCGGTGCGAAAGACACTTATGTGCTCTCGCTCGAAGAGGTTTGCCACAAGATCGACGAAACGATCGCTGCCGGTGGAACCGGCATCTTGATGCAAGGCGGTTTGCATCCGGATTTCGGCATCGAGTGGTACGAAGAACTGCTGCGTGAACTTCATGCGCGTTACCCGCAATTGCAGTTGCATTGTTTCTCGCCGCCCGAGATTCACAACATTCATTTGATCTCGAAGCTATCGTATGAAGAGATCTTGGCGCGATTGAAAGAGGCCGGGCTGTACAGTTTGCCGGGCGGCGGCGCCGAGATCCTCGACGACGAAGTGCGACGGCGAATCTCGACCAAATGCACCACCGAGCAATGGTTGGGCGTGATGCGGGCGGCGCACCGGGTTGGACTACGCTCAACGGCGACCATGATGTTCGGCATCGGTGACCGTCTGGAGCATCGCGTGCGCCACTTGCAGCGCATCCGCCATCTGCAGGACGAAACGGGCGGTTTTACGGCCTTCATCCCGTGGACCTTCCAGCGCGAAAACACGGCGCTCGGACGCCGCCTCAAAGAGGAACCGACCGGCGTCGATTACTTGAAGATGCTCGCTGTTTCGCGCCTCTTCCTCGACAACATCGAGAACATCCAAGTCTCATGGTTGACGCAAGGGTTGCGGCTTGGCCAAGTCGCGCTCCGTTTTGGAGCCAACGACATGGGGTCAGTGATGATCGAAGAGAACGTCATCTCGGCGGCAGGCGCGCATTTTCGGGCCGACGAAGCGACGCTGCGCCGCTTGATCGAAAACGCCGGCTTCGTTCCGCAGCAACGCGACATCCTGTATCGCCACGTACACCGTCGTCCGGGTGAACCGGCCTTGCGGGATGAGACGCCGGCGACCACAGTTGCGGGCTGAAGCGAAGTCTTTGGTTTGTGAGGTGACGAGCGGCCGTTGCGTTCCACACCGACAGGCGTACAACAGCAGGAAGAACACGAGTCTATCGGACGCCGCACGCTCTATCGCCGCCGCGTCGAAGAACAGAGCGCTGCGCGTGCCGAATACGACGTCGCTCCGGCGCTGCCGCCGCTGCTCGTCGGGTTCGCGTTGTTGCTTATCTTGGTCATCGGACTCGGCTTCTTCAGCGTGCGACGGCTGGAAGCAGTCGGGCGGACGACGCTCGACCTCGAACGTCAACATGCCGCCAAACTGAGTTTCCTCTTGCGACTGCGAACGGCGCTCGCGGAGTTGAACAATCAAGCGCGCGCGCGCGCCGAGGCTGAAGCGCGGCGTGAATTACGCCCTCCCTTCGATCTACCGTTGCGCACTGCGCGCGGCGACGTGCGCGAACTACTTTCGACGCTCGAACGAACCGCTCTCGGTCAAACGCCGCTCGGCGCACGTCTCCGCCAGCAGGTGGCGCAGTTCGTCGATGCGACCGAAGATGCGGAGAGGTTCTCGCTCGAAGGGTTCGAGCGTTTTCGCGCCGCGGATGCGACGCTCGATCAGATGCTACGCGATCTCGGGCGTGAACAAGATGACATCCTGCGCCGGAGCGAAGAACTCGAAGGCGAAGCTGCCAGTCGCATTAGGTTGCTGACGCTGCTCGCGTTGCTAACGGGCGTGGTGGTCGCAGCTGGGACGATCTGGGAAGTGCAACGTCGCTTCCGACAGGCACGCCAAAGCCTGCGCGAGGTCGAGCGGCAACGCCGTTTGAGCGCACAGATCCTCGAGGGCATGGTGAGCGCCGTCGCCGTCATCGATCGGCAGGAGCGCATTCGAAGCGCCAACGCGGCCTTCTTCCGCCTCTTTTCGAAGGCGCGTATCGGTTCTTCCATCAGCGAGCCGATCGCCTCCGCGGAAGCGATGCACATGCTCGAGGCAGCAGCGCGGTGCAATCCGACGCAAGCGACCTACTGCGGACGTTGGTTGATTCACACCGAAAACAACGGCGACGCACACACCTTCGACGTCTACGCCTCACCGCTCGATATAGACGGCGAGCGA
>CAKZOF010000657.1 GCA_937135995.1 uncultured Pyrinomonas sp. | reverse complement strand
TTCCTCGATGACGCAAGCCGCAACGCGCGGCGGAACTTGAATGCTCGGGCCGGCGCCGAAAGCGCCGCGCGTGCCGTCGGTTACATAAGCCCAGTTGCGTAAGAAGGTGATCCGCTCGGGCCACAACCGTTCGGTGTGAAATCCGCCTTCGAGTCCGACAAATAGGTCGGCCTGCAAACCCTCGCTCGCAAGCATGTGGCGAACCGCCAGCGCGCGTTCGCGCGCGCCGCGCATGGTCTGCTCATCGGTGAGGGGCATAGCGGGCACGCTCGTCTTGACGGGACGCGCGATGATCTCGACCGCACTCCACTGCGAGTCGAGTTCGGCGAGCCGTTCGAGGCAAGCTTCGAGCGCGGCGATTTTTGCCGGGCGGTTCGAACCGAGTCCGATCTTCATGCTTCAGACGGAGCGCAAGCCTATAACAAAAGTGGCGGCGCGTCAAAACCACGAAGAGCGAGCGCGACACGAAAGAGAGCGACCGGCTCGCCGGATCCGGCTCGCGACGCTTCGCTTGACTTCCACTTCCGCCGCTTGCTCTAATCGAAATGGGGAAGAGAAGCGACCGATTCGAGGGGATAAGGCGATGTCCGTACACGAATTGATCTACGATTGGAACAAGGTTGAGCCGACGTTGAAAAAACCAAACCGTCGCATCAGCTTCGACGACGAGACATTGCGCGACGGACTGCAGTCGCCATCGGTGCGCGAGCCGTCCATCGAGAAGAAGCTCGAACTGCTTCATCTGATGGAAGCTCTGGGAATAGACACGGCGGACATTGGGCTGCCGGGCGCTGGCGGCCTGCACGCCATGGGCGTCGAACGGTTAGCGCGCGAGATCGCCGACAAGCGAATGCGCATTCGGCCGAACTGCGCCGCGCGCACGCACTTGAACGACATCATTCCGATCGTTGAGATGTCACAGCGAGCCGGAATCCCGATCGAAGCTTGCACTTTCATCGGATCGTCGCCGATTCGCTTCTACGCTGAAGACTGGACGCTCGACCGGCTCTTGAAGTTGACGGAAGAGGCGGTCACCTTCGCCGTCAAGCAAGGGCTTCCTGTGATGTACGTGACCGAGGATACGACGCGCGCTCAACCCGAAACGATTCGCGCGCTCTACACGACGGCGATTCAGTGCGGAGCGAAAGCCGTCTGCGTCTGCGACACGGTCGGACACGCCACGCCCGACGGAGCACGCGCTATCATCCGCTTCGTGCGCCGCATCATCGAAGAGCAGGGCGAGCCTGTGAGACTCGATTGGCACGGGCATCAAGATAGAGGGTTGGGCGTGATCAACTCCATCGCCGCGCTCGAAGCCGGAGCCGATCAAGTGCACGGCACAGCGCTCGGCATCGGTGAGCGCGTCGGCAACACGCCGATGGACCAGTTGCTGGTCAATCTGAAACTGATGGGGTGGATCGACAACGATCTTTCGCGCCTGCGCGACTACTGCGAGAAAGCGGCGGAAGCGTGCGATTGGACCATTCCGCGCAACTACCCTGTCTTCGGCCGTGACGCTTTCCGTACGGCGACGGGCGTTCATGCCGCCGCCGTCATCAAGAGCTATCGCAAGGGCGACGTGGAGCTTGCCGATGCCGTCTATTCGGGCGTGCCGGCAGGGTTATTTGGCCTCAAGCAGGTGATCGAAATTGGCCCGATGAGCGGCAAATCGAACGTCGTCTTCTGGCTCGAATCGCGCGGCATCGAGCCGACCGAAGAGCGAGTCGCGCGCATCTTCGAGCGCGCCAAACGATCGCCTACCGTGCTCAGCGAAGAAGAGGTGATGCAACTCGTCTGAAGCTTTCGTGATCTGGCGCACGGTGGCAGCTCACAATCACGCCCAGCAGCATGAAGACAGGCGCGACGAACCTTCGGAGACTTTGGTCGCGCTGAACAGCAAGAGCATGGTCGCTTCAACGAGCAGCTTCGCGCCCGCCGTCGCAGCGCGCGAGCTTCTACAGACGAAACAAGTGCAACGCGCCTTCGCCCGCCTCGATGCGCAGGCGCGCGTCACCGACGACGAGCATGCCGCCATCTGCGCCGTTCCGTCTTCGCCCTTCGGCGAGCAACGGCGCGCGCGCGCGCTGGCGGAGAGGTTCCGCCGGTTGGGGCTGCACGCCGCAGAGATCGATGCAGAAGGCAACTGCGTAGCGTTGCGCCGTGGACGCCGACTGCGCCCGCTGCTCGTCGTGAGCGCGCATCTGGATACGGTCTTTCCGCCGGAAACGGATTTCACCGTGCGGCGCGAAGGCTCGGTGCTGCGCGCGCCCGGGATAGCCGACGATGGGTGTGGGCTGGCAGCGCTGCTCGCGTTGCTCGATGCGCTTGAAGCGTGCGCCATCGAGACGCAGGGTTCGATCCTCTTTGTTGGCACGGTCGGCGAAGAGGGCGAGGGCAATCTGCGCGGCGTGCGCTACCTTTTGCAACAGAGCAAATGGGCCAGCGAGATCGACGCTTTTATCAGTTTGGACGGACCCGGACTGGAGCGCATCACGAACGGCGCGCTCGCCTCGCGCCGCTTTCGCGTGCGCTTCGTCGGCGCTGGCGGTCATTCGTGGGGCGATTTCGGCATCGCCAACCCGATCCATGCGCTCGGACGAGCCATCGCGCAGCTATCCCGTTATCCGCTCGTCGCCGGTCCGCGCACTTCGTTCAACGTCGGGCGCGTGCAGGGCGGCGCGGGCGTCAACGTCATCGCGCGCCAAGCGAGCATGGACGTCGATCTGCGTTCCGAAGCGCAGAGCGAATTGGAACGCTTGACCGAATTCTTCCGCTGCGCCGTCCACCGCGCCGCCGAGGTGGAAAACGAAGCGCGCCTTGCGGGCACGACGCCGCTGAAGGTCGCCATCGAACTGCTTGGCGAAAGGCCCGGCGGTGAAACTCCGGCCACTGCTCCGCTGGTTCAGTTGGCCATGGAAGCAACGCGCCTTTTCGGCGTAACTCCGCGCCTCGACTGCGCTTCCACCGACGCCAACATCGCCATCGCGCTCGGCATCCCGGCGATCACCATCGGCGTCGGTGGCACTTCGGGCAACGTCCACACGCTCGATGAGTGGTACGACGCGCGCGGACGACAAGAAGGATTGAAGCGCGCCCTGTTGATCGCTTTGGGGATGGTCGGCGTGGCCGACGCCTGAGTGCCGGGCACCGCAACACAAGCGCCCGGATGAGTGAGCAAGGCTCGCCGTTCAGTCGATCAATCTGCTAGGTGAGGCGACTCGCGAAAGATGAACGTTTTGGAAAGAATCCGTCGAAAGGCCGCCGCTGACCCGCGACACATCGTCTTGCCGGAGGGCGAAGACCTGCGCACCATCGAGGCGGCAGCGATCTGCTTGCGCGAGAAGCTCGCGCGTTTGACGTTGCTCGGCGATGTCGAGCGCATCCGGACGACGGCGCGTCAGCTCGGCGTGGACCTGACCGGAGCCGAGATCGTGGATCACCGCCGCGCGCCGGACTTGGAGAAGATGGCCGCGCTCTACTACGAGTTGCGTCGCGCCAAGGGGACAACGTACGATGAAGCGCGACGCACGGTCGAAGATCCGCTCTACTACGGTGATCTCATGGTGCGCACGGGACGCGCCGACGGTTCCGTCGCCGGTGCGACCAACACCACGGCCCACACGGTGCGCGCCGCGCTCCATTGCATCGGACTGCGCCCCGGATTCAAGATCGTTTCGAGCTTCTTCGTGATGGTTCTGCCGAACAAGGATTTCGGTGCTGAAGGTGCGCTCATCTATGCCGATTGCGGCGTGGTCATCGAACCTTCGGCTGCGGAGCTAGCCGAGATCGCCATCGCTTCGGCCGATTCCTGTCGCGCGCTGCTCGATGTCGAGCCGCGCGTTGCCATGCTCTCTTTTTCGACCAAAGGCAGCGCGGCACATCGTCTCGTGGACAAGGTGGTCGAGGCGACGCGCACTGCGCGCGCGCGCGCGCCGGAGTTGCTGATCGATGGCGAACTGCAGGCCGACGCTGCGCTCGTGCCCCACGTCGCACAGTCGAAAGCGCCCGGCTCGCCGGTCGCTGGGCGCGCGAATGTCCTGATCTTCCCCGACCTGCAGGCGGGCAACATCGCCTATAAGTTGACCGAGCGCTTGGCGGGCGCAACAGCCATCGGGCCTATTCTCCAAGGACTGGACCGGCCCGCAAACGATCTGTCGCGCGGTTGCAAGGCGCAAGACATCGTCGATTCGGTCGCCATCACCGCCGTGCAGGCGCAAGCGCGTCGTTGACGGCGGTCCGCCACCGAGTGGCGACCGCACTCGCTTTGTGTGAAAGCTTTCAACGGCTGACGCCACGATCCCTCGGCAGTGGCGCGAAACGGAGTGCTTTCAGGTAGTCCTCTCGGTCGCGCCGCTTTTCGATCCGGCAAACTCCAGCGTTGAGAGGGAGTTTCTCGCCTGCTTCGCCGCTTCGAGCGACTGCCGAGTCAATGCTTCCCAATCTTCGCGCGGGACGCGACGAAACGCCTCGACGACGCGCGGGTCGAACTGCGTGCCTGCATGGCGGCAAAGTTCAGCGGCCGCTAGTTCGTAAGGCTGCCCGCTGCGGTAGACGCGATCGCTCATCATGGCGTCGAGCGCATCGGCGACGGCGAAGATGCGCGCTTTGATGTCGATCTCTTCTCCGCGCAGTCCTTGCGGATAGCCGGATCCGTCCCACCTTTCGTGATGTTGGCCGACGACTTTCGCCGCGCCTTCCAAGAACTTGATCCCGCGGAGCATCTGCTGTCCCAGCAACGGGTGCTCGCGCATGCGTTTCCACTCCTCTTCAGTTAACTGGCCGGGCTTGCGCAAAATGGCGTCGGGAACGCCGAT
>CAKZOF010000656.1 GCA_937135995.1 uncultured Pyrinomonas sp. | reverse complement strand
GAATGGCGGTGCCGATGGTGTTCAACCCGCTTGCGAGAAACTGCGCGATCGCGCGCCCAATCAGACCGCCCGGCTCGACGCTGCGGTCGAAGATGGGCGCGAAACCGGCGAGCGCTAGGAGCGCGGCGACCGCCAAGACCAACAACGCGAGTCCACACACGCGCGCCAGCGGCGCTTGCAATCGTTGCGTGCGGAAGCGCCGCCAACTGGCGATGAAGAACAGGAGCGGGAGAAGATAGGCCGCAAGCCCGAGGATCTGCAACAGTGCGGCGCCGACGTTGGCGCCGATCGCTCCGACGAGGTTGCGCGAAGGACCGCTGGCTGCCGTGTTCCACGACGGATCGTTCGGGTCGAACGATGCCAGACAGAGAAGCAGCAGCACGCCCGCAACGAAAAGCACGATGGCGATGATCTCGTTGCGGCGTGTGCGGCGCCAAACTTCGTTCTGCGCGTTCGCTCTCGGTGCAGCCATGGACCTCGCCTTTAGATTAGTTCGACGCGCGACGCGAAAGCAGATAAGCTTTGATGAAGTCGTCCAGTTCGCCGTCGAGCACTGAATCCACGTCGCCTCGTTCATAACCAGTCCGCACGTCTTTCACGAGGCGGTAAGGAGCCAGCACGTAGTTTCTGATCTGCGAACCGAACGAAATATCGGCCTTGTTGGCTTCGAGTTCAGCCGTTTCGGCGCGGCGCTTTTCCATCTCCAGTTCGTACAGGCGCGCGCGCAAGATCTGCATGGCAACGGCTCGGTTCTGGTGTTGCGAGCGTTGGTTTTGACATTGTACGACGATGCCGGTCGGCAGGTGCGTGATGCGCACGGCCGACTCTGTTTTGTTGACATGTTGCCCGCCAGCGCCCGTGGAGCGGAAAGTGTCGATCCGTAAATCTTTCTCGTTGATCTCGACCTCGATGTCTTCGTCTATCTCCGGGTAAACGAAAAGCGACGCGAACGATGTGTGGCGGCGTGCGGCTTGATCGAAAGGCGAGATCCTTACCAGCCGATGCACGCCCGCTTCCGCCGAAAGCAGCCCATAAGCATACGGGCCTTCGACGCGAAAGGTGACGCTCTTCAAACCGGCCTCTTCGCCCGGCTGGTAGTCGAGGATCTCTGTTTTGAAACCGCGCCGCTCGGCCCAGCGCAAATACATGCGCAGCATCATTTCGGCCCAATCCTGCGCATCGACGCCGCCCGCGCCCGGATGGATCGTGCAGATGGCGTTGCGCGCATCGTGCTCGCCGGAAAGAAGCGTTTCGGTTTCGACTTGGGCAACGTCGCGCTCGAGCCGGTCGAGAAGCGACGACGCTTCGCGCAAGCTCGCCTCGTCCTCTTCGGCGAACTCGAGCAGCACGTGCGCGTCCTCGATGGCGCGCTCGAACTCCGCTTGTCGCGAGATGGTGCGCTCCAATCGGCTGCGTTGTTGCAGGAGTTGCTGCGCCGTTTCTTGATCGGACCAGAAGTCGGGCGACGAGGCGCGCGCTTCGATGCGCGCTAGCTCCTCGCGCTTGGCATCCGTCTCAAAGAAACCTCCCGAGTTGCGCGATGCGATCGCGCAGGTCAGCGTACTTCGTCTGAAGTTCTTGCAAATCCAAAACCTCTTTCATCTCTTCGTTCCCTTTCATCTTGCTGCTCGCTAGGCGCGGCCTCTTCGGCTCTTTGAACGCAAAATTTTAATCCTCGCGCGCCTGCTGAAACAATCTGCGCGCGCGTTCCAAAAGCAGCGCCGCAAAGCCGACGAGCGCGCAGGCGATGGCGAAAACGTCGCCATGCTCGGCGTAAAAGGTCGGCGGCGTCGCCGCCTTTTTCACGGGCCAGACGCGCACCGTGGCCTGAAAACTCGGCGTCTCTTCGACCACTTCGCCGCGCGCCGAGATGTGCGCGCTGATGCCCGAATTGGTCACGCGCAAAACGGGACGCCCCGTTTCGACGGCGCGCATGATAGCGTTTGCCAGATGCTGACGCAACACCGGCGTGTCGCCCAAGTAGCCGTCGTTGGAGATGTTGACGAGCACGTCGGCACCCCGACTAGCGAACGCGCGCGCAATCGAGGGAAAGGCCGATTCGAAACAGATGAAGACGCCGACGCGCGCCGGTCCGACGGGCATCAACGTGTAGCGCTCGCCGGGAGTGAAATCGCCGACCACGGCGCTGACAAACGATGCGCCCGGTAGCCATTGGGGCAACGGCACGTATTCACCGAAAGGCAACAGGCGTATCTTGTCGTACTGAGCAACCGCTTCGCCGCGTTCATCGACGAGCACCGCCGAATTGTAGATGCCACCCGCCGGAGCCGGTTCCATCGCGTTGAAGAGCACGGCGACGTCATAGGTGCGGGCGAACTCAGCGAGAAATTGACGGAAGCTTGCATCGCGCGCGTAGCGAAAGTTCATCGGTGATTCGGGCCAGACGACCACGCGCGGTAGACCGTTTACATCGCCGATCTGTTGCAACCCTTGAAGGCTGAGTTGCACGTGGCGTTGGACTAGTCGCTCCGTTTCGGCCAGCGTGCGTTGAAAGTTGACCGGTACGTTGGGTTGCACGGCGATCAACTGCGCCACCGTTTCGCCGTTGTCGTGTGTCCTTGCCGGGCCGCTCGCGGCGATCACGACCGCGATCAGCACGAGAACCGCCGCGCTGACGAAGAGCGTTATGCGTTTCGGGCGCGCGGCGAGCGCGGCGAGGCTCGCGTTGCAGGCGACGATCATGAATCCGACGGCATAGACTCCGCCCCAACGTGCTGGTTGAATCAGCGCCGGAACGTAGCTTTGCGAGTAACCGATGGCGTTCCAAAGCTGGCCCGTCACGTAGAGCCGCAGCAGTTCAAGCGCCGTCCAGATGCACGGGAAGAAGATCAAGCCGCGCGCTCCGTATCGGCGGCACAACAGCGCGAGCGATGCTCCGGCCGTTGCCGGAAACAGACCGAGCACGAGCGCCCCCGGAACGAGCAGCGGAAAGGCGATCCATGCCGGAATGCCGCCGTAATGCGTCATCGCATGGGTCAGCCACCAGCAGGAGCCGTAGAAGAAGACTGTTCCCCACAACCACCAGAGCAGAAAGGCGCGGCGATGGTCTTCAACGCGCACCGTCGCGACGAGCGCCGGCGCGAGCGCCACCCACGCGAGCGGCCACAGATCAAAATCGGGAAAGGCCAAGATCAGTAGCAGGGCTGACAACAGCGCGCTTGATAACTCGCCGAAAAGCCGTCGGCAACCGAGCTGCGCGACCTGATGCTCGACGGCCGCACGCGCCCGACCAACTTCGGGCCGGATAAGGAGGTTTCGGCCTGCGCTTGCGGATTGCGTTCGACGGTTGGAAGTGCTGCTCATGGGACGCTTGAATTTTCGCACGAAGCCGGAGTCGGGCGAAAGGCGCGGCGCTTGGCATCGAGCGCGCAACACAGCTGTCGCTGGCGTAAGCAACAACGCAGCGTTGCCTTCATCGACAAACGGTGTCTTGCATCGCTCGTGCACAACTTTACGGCGCGCCGACTACCTCTGGCGACGAGGGCGCTGGACTCTCCTCTTTCGTCGCGCGCGGTCAGCCCCCACTTGATCAGATCTGATTGCGGCTTTCGCAAGCGCTCCCGCTGAAGTGGTCGTCCGCGTCGAACAACAAAAGCATTGTCGCCTTCCAGTTCGGATGCTAAAGATATTGCCCTGCGAAAATAATCGTCCGCGTCGGGCGACACCGGCTCTGATCAAAATCGAACTGCGAGTTTCGGAAAAGCTTCTCTTCGTCGCCTGCGTCGCGCGGGGGGCGTGCTTGCTCTGTCGAAGCGAGAAGTTGGTGAAATTCTTCCGTACTCTCGGGGCGGGACGTGGCAGTTTGAACGAATTGGTCGATGTGATATGCCAATTTGAACAGAAAGTGTCACTGCTCTGCAGACAAAATTTGTCACCGTGTCGCTGGGCCGACACCTTGCCCCTTTCGTCGCCTCGTCTCATCGGCACGATCTGTAAGCGGAAGGCGGATGCCGCTCTCGCAACCAAAGCGCGCGAAACGCTGCGAGAGCGAAGTCTTTACTCTTGTCGGCAAAATGCGGGAGAACCCGGTCCCGAAGGCCGGGTTCCGAACTGGAAGGCGCGATGGAAGGGACGCACGGCAGGTTGCTGGCGCAGCGGCAGGCTACGCTCAGAGGGGTGATGGCGGCGGGGTCACGAAAGCTTCATCAAACGCCTTTCGTGCTTGCCGACCTTTCTGTTAGCACATCGCGTGCCACAACTCTCAATACACCATTCAACCGAACGCGCATGCGCCTTTCGATCTTGTGGTCGCTTGCTGGCCGGGGTACACAGGTGCGCAATGGGCCACCTGCCGACCCGGCAAGCGAGCGGGATGTCCGGTCGCTAGAAGCCGAAGGGGGTTGACGGAGAAGCGCCGATGCGTCCCCGTCTCTTATGCGCGCCCGCGCCACTGGATGCACGACGCGGTTGGGAAGGAGCGGCAACCCACGTCTTTCCTTTCGGGGGGCGCTCGGAAAAGCTGCAGCGTCAGAGCGTGCGCTACTTGATGCCGGTTTCCACTTGGCGTTGGAGCGCAATCGCTTCTTGGTTGTTCGGATCGATCTGAATGGCGTTTCTGGCGTAGGCCATTGCCTGCGCGCGGTCGCCGCGTTCGAGAAAGATCCGCCCCAAGAGG
>CAKZOF010000655.1 GCA_937135995.1 uncultured Pyrinomonas sp. | reverse complement strand
AGACGTAATCACCCGACCAGCCCTTGCCCATGGAATTGGCGACCACCGCAGTTTGCGCCGTTTCGATGAAGTGGCGCGTGTTGCGCGCGTGCACTCCGGGCGACAGCGGCGCCGACACGGGATCGCCGTCGGACGTCGCTCCCTGCAATAGAAGGTTGATCGTCGCCGCCACCAGTTCGATGTGCCCCAGTTCTTCGGTGGCAATGTTGGCGATCAAATCGTAGTAGGGTTTGAGTTTGTCGCGCTGGCGGAAGTTGAACGACTGGTACATGTAGTTCATCAGCGTCGACATCTCGCCGAACCTTCCGCCGAGAAGCTCCTGAACGGCGGCGGCGGCATCCGGCGAGGCTTCTTTGGGTTGCGGAAGTTCGATCTGTAGCCTGTTGATGCGCAGAAACATGTTTGCGTTCCTCCTCTGCAAGCTCTGCAAAGTTTGGCAAGGCGATGCCTCTAGACGACTGTCGGAGGCGCTCGCCGTTTGATGAGACCGACACGGTTTATACCGGGAACCGGGCATAATGTAAAATACTTTCTTCGTATATTTTCGATAGGAAAAACCTATACGTTGGAGACGCTCGCGTCGAAGATGGAGATGCACCAGTTGCGCTATTTCGTCGCCGTCGCCGAGACGGGCAGTTTCAGCCGCGCCGCCGAACGTTGCCATATTTCGCAGCCCTCTTTGAGCCAGCAGATCATAAAGCTCGAGAGCCGTCTCGGCCAGCGCCTGTTCGACCGTCTGGGGCGGCGCGTCGTGCTCACCGATGCCGGACGCCTCCTGCTCGACCACGCGACGGCGATTCTCGCCGAAGTCGAGCAGGTCGAACGTCAGATGCGCGACGCGACGCACATGGTTCAAGGCAAGCTTGCCGTCGGGGCCATCCCGACGGTGGCACCGTATCTGCTCCCTTCGGCCATCGAACTCTTCTTGCGCCGCTACCCGGACGTCGAGATCATGCTCCAAGAGGACGTGACGCAGCAGTTGCTCGCGGCGACGGTGGCCGGTGAGATCGATCTCGCCATCGTCGCCTTGCCGGTCGCCGATACGCGTTTGCGCGTCGAGCCGCTTTTCACCGAACCGCTGTGGCTCGCCATGCCGCGCGGCCATCGCTTGGCCAGACGCAAGCGCGTGCGGCTGGAGGATCTGCGCGCCGAACGGTTCATCCTCTTGAGCGAGATGCACTGTTTGGGCGAACAGGTGGCGAGCTTTTGTCGGCAACGCGAGTTCGAACCGAAGGTCGCCTGTCGTAGCGCGCAGCTCCCCACCGTGCTCGCGCTGATCGCGGCGGGGCAAGGCGTCTCATTGATCCCGGAGATGGCCAAAGAAGGCGACCGGAGCAAGCGGCGCGTGTATCGTGCGCTAGCCGACAGCGCGCCAGCGCGCACCATCGCCGTCGTGCGCCATCGGTTGCGCCACCAGACGCCCGCCATGCGTCAGTTCATCCAACTTCTGAAGAAGCGGGCGGGCGCAGCCTACCCCCTATCGATCGGGGAGGCGGCGGCAGGCGATTGAATCGCGAGACGAGCTGAGGCGCGAGCGCCCGTTCGACCCTTCAGCGGTGCAAAGAGGCGTGACGAGATCGAGCTGGCGCAGATGTGTCCGTGGTGAGGCAAAGAGGAGCGACTCGAACCAGCGCGTCAGTAGGTGCTCTTCGTTTCCTGAACGGATGTGCGCTGCCCGCCCGCTTCTTGCGCGATCTTGACACCGACGCTGGCGCCGATGCGCGTCGCGCCAGCTTCGACTAGTCGGCGCGCTTGTTCTAGGTCGCGCACGCCGCCCGACGCCTTGACACCCATCTCGCCACCGACCACTTCGCGCATCAGGGCAACGTCGGCCACGGTCGCTCCGCCTTTGGCGAATCCGGTCGAGGTCTTGACGTAGTCAGCTCCGGCGCGTTTGGCCGCCAGACAGGCGCGCACCTTCTCCTCGTCGGTCAACAGCGCCGTTTCGATGATGACTTTGCACAGCACGCCATGCTCGTGCGCGGCCTCGACCACCGCCTCGATGTCGTGC
>CAKZOF010000654.1 GCA_937135995.1 uncultured Pyrinomonas sp. | reverse complement strand
GCGGCGCTGTTCGACGGCGAGCATGAGCGAGTTCCCGTCTGGCGGTGGCGTCGCCCCGCAACCAGCGCGCGGGAGTCCGCCAGCCAAATCGATCAGCACGAACCCGAGATCATCACCAACGCCGACGACCGACTTCGATGCGATCGCCGGGACGCAGTTCCGGATCCGGCTCGACGCCATCCATGATAGCGAGCAGATTGTATTGCGTCCATGTCAGGCGGCCGTCTTCCTTTTGTCGCGAGACTTTGACCCACACGGCGGACGAACTACGCGCCCCACCGGCTGCAAGGATCGCTTGCGTCAGACGCATTCCCGGATGGAAGTCTATCTGACCAGGCATGTTGACATCGCCGCCGACATAAAGGAAAGCGGGCGGACGCGGCGCGATGTTGATCACATCGCCAGGAAAGACGAGCATGGTCGTCGCCGCTGGATCGGCAAGATCAACGGTGGTCGTCTTGCCTGCTCTATTCGAGATGATGGTCGCCAACCCGGCTTCGGCGCGCGGTTGAGCTTCGGCCAGCACAACGTAGAGCGGCACGGCTTCGCGCCGCAAGACTTTCGCTCCGGGTTCGTTGACCAGCCCCGTGATGATCACCGTGTGACTCATGTGCGCGCGCACCGTCACGGTAACGAGCGGCTGTTCGTAAACGGCCCGTTTTTTCAACTCACTGGCGATCTTGGCGGCGATCTCCTCGGTGGTCAAACCGGCGACCACCATCGGCGGGCCGGCCAAGGGGAAATCCAAGTAGCCGCCGTCGAGCACCGTGTAGAGCGTCGATTCGTTGTTGCGCGGTGGAGCGTTAAGCACACGCACATCGAGCACATCGCCGACGCCGACGCGATAGATTTTAGTGAGCGCCGAAAGGTCTTCGGCAAGGCGCGCTTCCTTCGTGGAAGAAGCTGCGGGCGCTGCTTCCTTGAGCGCAGAAGAAGTAGCGACGACGCCTGCTCCGCCACCCGTGCGCGCCCCTTCCAGCGGCGCAGCGCTTGTTTCTTCCGGTCTTCGCCGACGTTCCTGCTCGCGCAAATACTCGCTGCGCGAAAGCCACTTCCCACGCACGAAGACCTTCTCTTGCTGTGCCGAAGACTGTTTGGTGGGCATGTCGTTGCCCGTCTGCAACGGCAGGCCAAGCGCCGAAACACCAGAGACGACAATGATGGCGGCGATGGAGAACGTTCTCGAATTCATCTGGCACCTCTCAGCTTTCCCGGCCCCGAACTGTATTCACGCAACACAACGCGCTAGGACTCTGTTGGGGAGAGTGACGGTATGACGAGTGAGGCCGATGCTCCATCTTCACGGCACCGTCTTCATCTTTGCGCGTGTACGCCCGTCGTTTACACCCAATTCTACTGCGCGTTTTTCGGCGGAGGCAAGGCGTCCGGTGGGAAAAGATCGGGCCATTCAACCGACAGACGCACGCGCACCAGTTCTTCGACTTCGTCGGCAGTAGCACAAGCGATGCTTTCGAGCGCGATGGCGCGCGCGCGGCGTGCTTCGATCTGCCGCAGCACGCGCCGCACGCGCGGGATCGATGAGGCCGTCATGCTCAGGTCGCGTGCTCCCAAGCCGACGAGGACCAGAGCGTAAGCGGGCGTCGCAGCCATCTCGCCGCAGACCACGGCCGGAATCGATGCGGCGCGCGCCGCTTCCAGCGTGCGGTGGACGCTGCGCAACACGGCCGGATGCAGCGACCGAAACCAATCGGCGACCTCGTCGTTGCTGCGGTCCACGGCCAGCAAGTACTGAACCAGGTCGTTGGTTCCGAGGCTGAAGAAGTCCACTTCGGCGGCGAGCTTCTCGGCCATCATCACGGCGGACGGAACTTCGATCATCGCGCCCAAGCGAACGTCGCCCGCTGCGCGCCCTTCGCGCGCAAGGCGCTGCCGTTCCTCCTCCAAAACGGCGCGCGCGCGGCGTGCTTCCGCGATGTCCGAGACCATCGGCAAGACGATGTCGAGATGCCCGTGGGCCGCAGCGCGCAACACGGCGCGCACCTGCGTTCGCAAGACATCTTCGTGCCGCAAACAGAACCGAATGGCGCGCAAGCCGAGCGCCGGATTTCGCTCCGGCACGTGCGGCCCAAGTTTGTCGCCGCCGAGATCGAAGAGCCGCACCATAGCGCCGTAAGCTCCGGC
>CAKZOF010000653.1 GCA_937135995.1 uncultured Pyrinomonas sp. | reverse complement strand
GCCATCGCCGCCCCGGTGTTGCCGGCGGTGACGAACCCGTCTGCTTTGCCGTCGGCGAGCAATTTGATGGCGACGCGCAGCGAACTCCTCTTCTTGCGCCGGACGGCGACGGCCGCCGGTTCGTCCATGCGGACGACCTCGGGCGCTTCGATCAACTCAATGCCTGCATCGCCTTGCGCGCGCCAGCCGCAGCGCCGAAGCTCGGGTTCGACTTTTTCGGGTTGCCCGACCAGCGCGATGCGCACGCCGAAATCGCGTGCCGCCGCTAGCGCGCCGTCGATTTCGGCGTGCGGCGCATGATCCCCGCCCATGGCATCCACGGCGATTCGCACCATCGCTCGGGCCTACGGTCCCCCCCTTGACGGACGAGCTTGATAGCCTACAGCTCTTGCTCGACGCGCACGACCACGCGCCCTTTGTAGTAACCGCACTTCGGACAGACCCGGTGCGGTAAGCGTGGCTCCTGACAGTTCGGGCAAAGCGACAGGCTCGGCGTGCGTAGCGCATCGTGCGCGCGCCGCTTGTTGCGTCTCGATTTCGAATGGCGTCGTTTCGGGTTAGGCATGTGCTACTCTCCTCGATCAATCCTGATCGGGTTCTTTCCGCTGCTTCCACGCGGCCAGCGCCGCCCAGCGCGGGTCGGTCTCGGACGTCGTGCAACGGCACTCCTCGACGTTGAGGTCGGCGCCGCATCGCGGGCACAATCCGCGACACTCTTCGCGGCAGAGCCGCCGCATCGGAAATGCCAGCAGCAGTTGCTCGCGCACCAACTCGTCAAGATCGATGAAACCGCCGCTGAAGACCGATTGGCCCATGTCGTCAGCGCGAAGCTCCAAATTCTCGTCGGTGGCGTCGTCCTCTGCCGCGACGTAGGCGACATCGATGCCGACCTCGACCTGCGTCTCGAACTCGCGCAAGCAGCGGTCGCAATGAACTTCGATGCGCGCAGCGAACTCGCCGCGCAACAGCACTTCGCGCCCTTTGCGCCACACCCGACCGCTCACCGCTAAGGGCGCGAGCAAGCGCGCTTCTTCAAGCGGAATCTCCTCGGGCGCGTACTCGTGCTCGAAGAGCGTGCCTTTGGCGTCGAGCTTTTCGACCTCGAACCTCATCGGTCTTTTGGCTCCTGTTTTTTTGCGCAACTCTCACCAGAGGCACAAAAGGAGCAATTATAACGGCGATCGCGCAAGTGTCAATCTCGGAGCGGCTCGCTCCGTGGGCCACACTCATGCGCTTCGCCTCAACAGCGAGGCCACCGCCTC
>CAKZOF010000652.1 GCA_937135995.1 uncultured Pyrinomonas sp. | reverse complement strand
CGCCGATGAGCGCGCCGAGCGCTAGGGTCGCTAAGTATTTCATCGGGCACCTCCAAGAGGCGAACCTTCAGCGCGCCGTCGGCGATGGCGTGACCGTCGGCGACGGTTGCGCCGCGGGCCGCTGCATCATGTTCTGCATCACGGCGGTGAAGAGCGACGCGAGCGCATCGATCTGCTGGCGCACCTGTTCTGTGGTCACGCGATTGAAATCCTGTGGCACTTCGAAGAGCGAAGGATCGACGTCCGTGCGGATATCGCGCATTTCGGCGACGAGACGCAAGCTTTTGACGCCCTGAACCTCACGCTCGGCTTCGGACCGGAGTTCCGAACGCAGCGGCAAGCCTGTCTCTTTGTCGACGTAGACGAAGTTCTCGGTTTGCGCGGTGCCTGCTTCGGTGCCGGTGCGAACCGTGGTCGCGTAACGATATTTGATCACGGTGCGCCCATTCATCTGTTCTTCGCCGACTCGTTCATAGCCGCTTTGAGCGCGCAACTGGGCCACGATCTCGCCCGGCGTCATGATGCGCGGGACTTCGAAGCCGACCGCTTCGCGACTGATCTCGGCGTACTGGCGCCGACTCGGAAAGATCAAGTAGCGCTCGGCGCCCCGTTCCAGATAGACGACCTGCTCGCCGTTGGGCAAGCGGAACGAGTAGCGGCGGCTGTCGCCGCTGCGCGCCACTTCAGCCGTCAACGTCGGGACGCCGATCACCTGTTCGCCACCAGCCGTTTGACCCATAAGGATCAGCGTTGCCGCGTAAGTTTCAGGTTCGCGCGCCTCCACGCTTCGCGCCGCTTCAGGCGTTGGCGTCGTGCTGGCGTTCGCGTTCACGTTGGCGTTCAGATTGGCGTTGGCCGTTTGCGGCGTTTGTTGACAAGCTGCAACCGCGAGCGCGATGGCGAGCAGACCGAGCATGTTCATTCTCGTCATGGCAACAAGCCTCCTCGACGGAAGATTTTCGGAAGATCGCAGTTGGGGGAAGACCTCTTCGGGGGAAGAACGCGCGGAGAGCATACCACGGCTCGGCCACGTGAGAAAGGGGCGGCCCGCTGTCGTCTTCCCGATGGCGCGTCTTCACTAGCGTTCATCCGACTCTTTCTTCGACGACGTGCGGCGTCGGCGTGTCCGCATGCGGAACGAAGCAGCGCCGGCAGCGAGCTTCGTACATATCGGCGGCGCCGACGGCGACGCGCCCTTCCACGGGGACGATGCGTTGCGAGTAGTTGGCCGGTTGGCCGCAGCGGACGCAGATGGCGTGCGTCTTGGTGATGTACTCGGCGATAGCCAACAGTTGCGGCATGGGTTCGAAGGGGCGTCCCATGTAGTCTTGGTCCAAGCCCGCGATGATGACGCGAATCCCACGCCGCGCTAGCTCGTTGGCCACGTCCACCAAATCGTTGTCGAAGAACTGGCCTTCGTCGATGCCGACGACTTCGGTGCCGGGTTCGAGGCGTGCCAAAATCTCGGCGGCCGATTCGACGGCAACCGATTCGTGACGCATCTCGGAATGCGAGACGATGTGCTCCGTTGAATAGCGCGCGTCGATGCGATGTTTGAAGACCTGCACCTTTTGACGCGCAATCTTGGCGCGACGCAAGCGGCGGATCAATTCTTCGGATTTGC
The DNA here is from genome assembly GCA_937135995.1 of uncultured Pyrinomonas sp. Classification (GTDB taxonomy): domain Bacteria; phylum Acidobacteriota; class Blastocatellia; order Pyrinomonadales; family Pyrinomonadaceae; genus Pyrinomonas. Next base: position 307 of record CAKZOF010000652.1, on the reverse strand, counting down.
CCGAAAACATCGATCCGGCGATCACTTCGATCCAACCAGTGGCTGATTGATGTTGAAGCGGCCAGTCTTGTGTCGACATTTCGTACATGTTCACTCTCGATAGAGTTCGCGGTTGTAGAACGGAGCGAGCGCGGCGATGAGCGCCATCTCGAAGCTCATCGCGCGTGTCATGAGGTTGCGCGATAGCACGCCCCACGCGCCTTGACGGCTGCGCACATCGCGCTCGCCGGCGATCTCGTCGATGACGTCGGTGATCTGGCCGATCTGCGCCGTGGCCTTCTTGATCTCCTCCATGGCGGCTTTGGAC
>CAKZOF010000651.1 GCA_937135995.1 uncultured Pyrinomonas sp. | reverse complement strand
TTTGAAAGACATCATCAAAGCCGGAATCCGCGAGCGCTTCAACCAACTGCGTCAAATGGGAATCAAGACCGTGATGATCACAGGCGACAATCCGTTGACCGCAGCGACCATCGCTCGAGAAGCGGGCGTCGATGACTTCCTCGCGGAAGCGAAACCGGAAGATAAGCTGGCGCTCATCCGAAAAGAGCAGATGGAAGGCCGACTGGTCGCCATGATCGGCGATGGAACAAACGACGCGCCGGCGCTTGCGCAAGCCGATGTCGGCGTGGCGATGAACACGGGAACGCAAGCGGCCAAAGAAGCCGGCAACATGATCGATCTCGATTCTAATCCGACGAAGCTGATCGAAGTCGTCGAAGTGGGCAAACAGCTTCTGATGACGCGCGGAGCGCTGACGACCTTTTCTATCGCCAACGACGTGGCGAAATACTTCGCCATCATTCCAGCGATGTTCGTTGCGACCTTTCCAGCGCTTGACACGCTCAACATCATGCGTCTTCATAGGCCGGAGTCGGCGATCCTTTCAGCGGTGATCTTCAACGCTTTGATCATCATCGCGCTCATCCCGCTCGCGCTGCGTGGCGTGCACTACCGGCCGATGTCAGCCTCGGCGCTGCTCCGGCGCAACTTCCTGATTTACGGCGTCGGCGGATTGATCGCGCCGTTCATCGGGATCAAATTGATAGATCTCATAATCGTTGCCTTGCGGTTGGTCTGAGATGGAGGGCTTATGTTGAAGAAAGAGTTGATAATCGCCGTGTTGATGACATTGGTGACGACCTTGCTCTTCGGCTTGATATATCCGCTGGTGGTAACGGCGCTTGCGCAGTTGATCTTTTCCGATCAAGCAACCGGAAGTCTGGCACGCGATCAGGGGGGCAGAATCATTGGGTCGAGGTTGATCGGCCAACCCTTCTCTTCGCCCGGCTACTTTCATCCACGCCCGAGCGCCGCTGGCTCTGCTGGTTACGACGCAAGCGCGTCTGCTGGTTCCAATTTGGGACCGACAAACGTCAAGTTGATCGATCGCATCCGGCGCGATCTAGATCGCTTGCGCGCGGAGAATCCGATGGCGCCGATCCCGGTCGATCTCGTGACGGCTTCCGGCTCTGGGCTCGATCCGCATATTTCTCCGGCGGCGGCGGAGTTTCAGATCCCGCGCGTCGCGCGCGAGCGACGGATAAGCGAAGATGAATTGCGCAAGCTCGTCGCGCGCCACACCGAAGGAAGGCAGTTCGGCATCTTGGGCGAACCGCGCGTCAACGTGCTCGAACTCAACCTCGAGCTCGACCGCTTGCATCCGATGAAATGATAAGATGCGGCGAAGATCAGTCGGATCGTTGAAGTGGCGAAATCGAAACGAAGATGGCCGACACGGAGTTCAAAAGACCATCGCCAGATACGTTGCTCGCCAAGATCAAGGAGAGCGATCGACCGTGGTTGCGTGTTTATATCGGGGCTGCGCCGGGTGTGGGGAAGACTTATCAAATGCTCGAGGACGCCCACGAGATGCGAAAGCGCGGCACTGATGTCGTCATCGGTTTCATCGAAACGCACGGTCGAGCGGAGACGGAAGCGTTGATCGGCGATCTCGAAGTCATTCCGCGCAAACCCGTCGAATACAAAGGCATGACGCTCGAAGAGATGGACCTTGAGGCCATCATTCAGCGCCATCCCGAGGTGGTGCTCGTTGATGAACTGGCGCACACGAATCCGCCGAGAATGAAGCATCGCAAGCGCTACGAAGATGTGCTCGATATTCTCGATCACGGCATCTCGGTCGTGACGGCGGTCAACGTGCAGCATATCGAATCGCTCAACGATGTTGTCGCAAGCATCACGGGCGTGCGCGTGCGCGAAACCGTTCCCGATTGGTTCTTCAAACGCGCCGATGAGGTGGTCAACGTCGATGTGTCGGTCGAGACGCTGCGGACGCGGCTCAGGCAGGGAAAGATCTACGATATCGACCGGATCGAACACGCGCTCAATAACTTCTTCCGCAAAGGGAACCTCTCTGCGTTGCGCGAGTTGGCCTTGCGTCAGGTGGCGGAAGATCAGGAGACCAAAGCGCGCGATTATCGCGAACGGGAAGGGCTCGATCAAGCTCCGATCCCCGGGCGTGTGATGGTCTGCATGGCCTCGCGCGGCAACGCGCAAAAGCTTTTACGGATTGGTGCGCGCATGGCGGGACGGTTTGCGCGCGATTGGTATGCGGTCTACGTCGAAACTCCCGAAGAGGAGCCGGGACGCATCAAGCCGGAAGATTACGCTTCGCTTCAGGAGAACATCGCGCTGGCACGCGAACTCGGCGCGCAGGTCGTCAAACTTCGGGCGAACAGCCGACGCCAAATTGCCGACGCCCTCATCGAATTTGCGCGCACGCATGCGATCACACACGTGATCTTCGGTCAATCGGCGCGCTCGCGGCTCGACATACTGCTCCGCGGTTCGATCATCAACCGATTCTTGCGCGAAGTGCGCGACGTAACGGTTCAGGTCGTACCGCTCGAGAAAGGGGCGTCGGGCGCCGACGCTGCGAGTTGAAGCTTGAACTTCGTGGCTTGCGATGTGTCTAAGCCCCCTAGGGCGAGATCAACGCTTCGAAGACGGGCGCTACCTGCGCAAAGAGTGGGATGGGTAGCCGATGTGAATGTGTGGACCGGTGGCGGCGCCCGGGATGGCCGTGCGGAAGGCAAGGAAGGGGATGCCGTTCGCGCGCAAAAAACTCATCAAAGCTTGTCCTTCGACGCTATCTGGATGAACGGGCACGTCGAGCGAGTTGCGGTGGTCCAGACCCCACTGATCGTGGACCGGCGATTGACCGTAGGCGCTGATGGGAAGCGGTCTTCCGAACCTCTCTTGAAAGAAGCGTTGCACTTTCCAAGCGTCAGAGATGGACCAAGAGGACGCGCCGCCGTAACGGATGAGCGATGCTGTTTTGACGAACGAACGGACGGGCGGCGACACAGGGCGCTCGGCCCGTCTCTTCGCCTCTTCAGCTTCGAGCAGAGCGGCGGCTATTTGGGCTTCAACGTCGCTTATTTGTCGTTTGGTCGCTTCGACGCGCGCGCGCGCTGCGGCGACGGCTTTTTGCTGCTCTTCCAACGCGCGGCGGGCGATCAACCCTTGTTCGTAAAGCGGTTCGAGTTCGGCCAAGCGTTTTGCGGCGCGTTCGGCCTCTGCCTCGTAGAGCGTCAGGAGCGTTCGAAGACTGGCCTTGTACTCTTCCGTCGCGCGCACGTATTCGTTGCGGATGGCATCAGGTGAATCGGAAGATCGGGACGTTTGCGTGACTGGAGCTTGCTTCGCTGATTGAGGAAAGACGTGGAGCGAAAAGAGCAGCGCGAAGGCCATGCCTAAGCCCCAGCTCATCTTCACCCATCCTTTGATCTTCCAGATCATTTGATTAAACATTATACGCTTCGAATCAACGTTTTGTTCGCTTTTCGCCGTCTACCTTCATCCGCCATTCACCGTCGCGCTTGACTCCGAATCAACGCTTCGTTCGCTTTTCGCCCCGTTTGGGCTCAGTGCACTGCGACCGCCCCGCGTCTTGCGCGCGTGCGTTTGAAGAGCAACGCAGCTGGTATGCAGAGCAGGCACAAGAAAGCGAGGAAACGAAAGTTGTCGATGTAAGACATCAGCGAAGCCTGTTTGAGCACAGTCCCATATATCGCCCCGTAAGCTTGCTGTGGGGCGGTCGCCGGATTGCCGTGTGCCGCCAGCGCGTTCGTCATCTGGCGCAATCTCTCTTGATAGATCGGATCGTAAGGCGTCAGATGGGCAACCATGATGGCTTGGTGCATCTGCGCTCCGCGCGCGAGAAAGGTCGTCACAAGCGCGATCCCAATGCTGCCGCCGAGATTGCGCATGAGATTGTAGACGCCGGTCGCGTTGCCGATCTGTTCGTTCGGCAGTGTGCTGATGCTCAGCGTCGTCATCGGAACGAAGATGAATCCCATCGCGAAACCGCTGATGATGTTCGGCCACGTCACGTTGCCGGAAGCGATTTCGAGATTGAGTCCGGCGAACATGTAGGTCGCATAGGCCAGCACGGCGAACCCGAACATGATGAGCCATCGGCCATCGACTTTGCCGATCAATCGCCCGACGATGATCATCGAGGCGATCGAGCCGAAACCGCGCGGGCTCACCGTCAGTCCGCTCTCGACCGCCGGATAACCGAGCAAGGTTTGTAAGAAGAGAGGCAGCAATGCGATCGTGCCAAAGAGAACGATGCCCACCGAAGTGATAAGCGCTGTGCCGACGGCGAAGTTGCGATTGGCGAAGACGCGCAGATCGACGATCGGATGATCGGTCGTCAACTCCCGGATGACGAATGCGGCGAGCGCAAATAGGGCCAGAAGCGAGAGACGAACGATGAAGGCCGATTCGAACCAGTCTTCTTGCTGCCCTTTGTCGAGCACGATCTGCAGCGCGCCGAGTCCGACGGCCATCAACCCGAACCCGATGTAATCGATCTTCGGCGCACGCTGCGCTTTGACGTAAGGCGGATCTTCGACGAAGAGGCTCGTCATCAGGATGGCGAGCGCGCCCACCGGAAGGTTGATGTAGAAGATCCAGCGCCACGAGTAGTTATCGGT
>CAKZOF010000650.1 GCA_937135995.1 uncultured Pyrinomonas sp. | reverse complement strand
CGCCAGTACTCGTCGCTGCTCTTGTCTCTCTGCGGCGCGCTAATCGCGGCGAGGTCAACGTCGTTCATCGCGTGAAGCTGTTTGCGTTCTTCTGGTTGGTGGTGCCCGTCGCCTTCTTCTCTTTCTCCGGCTCGAAGCTCCCCGGATACGTCTTGCCCGCGTTGCCAGGGGCAGCCATTCTCGTCGGCCTTCATTTGGCCGAAACGCTACGGCGCGCGCTGGACCAACGTTGGATCGCTGTTGCGCTCGGCGTGCTCTTCGTCGCGCTTGGCATCGGCGGAGCCGTCTACGCCCTGCGCGAGGCGCAAACGAGCGTTTGGTGCGCTGGATCGGTCGCCATCGTTTTGGTTTCAGTGGGAAGTCGCTTGTTGCTCAGGCGCCGACTCCGTTCAGCAGATGTCTGGTTGACGGGCGGGGCTGTGCTCACGTCGGTGTTGCTGATCTCACTATGCGCCGCCGAGAGCGTCGCGCTGCGTCATTCGACGCGCGATCTGTTGCGACGCGCCGACGCGCTCGGTTTCGGCAAAGCTCCGATCCTCAATCTGCACACGGTGGAGCGAACGGCGGAGTTCTACGGCTCCGGAAGAGTCGTCTACGATGAGCGCGGCGAGCCGCGCAAACTCGAGGGCACTTTTCAAGTTGCCGACATCGTCGCTGCGCATGGTGGGCCGGTGCTCGTCTTCGTTCCGCTGGAGCACGCGCACCAGCTGACCGAAGAAGCGCGTTTACACGCGGAGAAGATCGGCGACAACGGTCAGGTGGCGCTCTTCGCCGTTGACGCGAAGTGATTCGGCGCGCCCTCGCTAAGTTGACGCGCGCGCTTTCGGGCTGCAACATCGGTGCAACAAGATGATGGGCGCAGCTTGCGCGCGCCAGCAGTTGGCGGCTTATGAGACCTCGTCCGCGGAACTTCGATCCTCACCCGTTGCTCTGGCTCGCCGTCTCGTTTGCGGTCGGCATCCTGTGCGCTCCATTTGTCGCTTCGGCCGTCGCGCTTGCAGCCTGCTTCTTCGCTGCTTCATGCGCCGTTCTGCTGCGCGGTCGCGCTCTGGTTGCCACCGTTGCCGTCATGGCCGCTTACCTTTGCGCTGGCGTGGCGGCGTGGCATCTCGAAGAAGCGCGGGCCGGTCAGCGGCTCGGGGCGCTTTACGAGAGAGGACTGATTCCGTCGGGCGAGCCCGTCGCCCTCGACGGCGTACTCGTGCGCGCGCCGGAACGCGCGCCCGACGGCGTGCGGTTGCGAGTCGATGCGCGGCGCATCATCTACTCGGGACAAGAGCGCGAGACCGCGGGCGAAGTCGAACTGTTTCTGCCTTTGCGCGATGCCGCGGCACGCGATGATTACCGGGCGCTGGCGCTCGGTTACGGGGCGCGCGTTCGTGCACTAGTGCGTTTGAAGCGCGAAACGGGCGCGCGCAATCCGGGCGTCGCCTCTCGTCTCGATTGGGCGCGCCGCCTCGGCATCGAAGCTTGGGGCACGATCAAAAGCCCTCTGCTGATCGAACGTTTAAGCGATGAGCGCAGGGGCGGCTTGTTTCGGTTGTTGGAAGAGCATCGCGCGCGCATCGCGCAACGGTTGGATGAGGTCTTCGAGGCGAGGACCGCCGGCGTCATCAAGGCGATGACGCTCGGCGAAAGACATTCTATCTCGCGCGAGACGGGCGAAGCTTTTCGCGAGGGCGGCATCTTCCACCTGCTCGTCATCAGCGGTTCGCACATCGCTTTCATCGGCGGCTTCGCGCTGTTGCTTTCTCGCTGGCTGACGCGCAATCTAGTGTTGCGCTTCCTGTTGACCAACGCTGTCGTTTGGGGCTATGCGCTGTTGGTTGGATTCGACGTGCCCGTGGCGCGCGCGGCCCTGATGTGGACAGCAGTGAGCTTCGGGCCTGTGGTCCAGCGCCGCGCGCCATCGCTCAATGCGCTCGGCGGCGCCGCGCTCGCGTTGCTCGTGTGGAACCCGCGCGCGTTGTTTGATTGGTCCTTTCACCTGACCTTCCTTTCAGTGCTGGCCATCGTCTCTCTGGCGTGGCCCGTTTGCGAGCGGATGCGGGCCGTTGGTGAGTGGCGTCCAACGCGCACGACGCCGCACCCGCCGGAGTGCGTGCGTCCGTTTCGTCTCGTGTCCGAAGCGCTCTACTGGAGCGAGCGGCGGTGGCGGCGCGACATGGCGCGTTTACCTTACAGCTACCGCTTGTTCAAAACGCCGGTGGCTTTGTGGTTCGAACGCTTCGGCCTGCAACGTCCGCTGCGTTACGCGATGGTGGGCGCGATCGTTTCGCTCTCGACGCAGGCGGCGCTCGTTCCCGTGCAGATCATCTACTTTCATCGCATCTCCATCGCCGGATTGCTGTTGAATCTGGTCGCCGGTCCACTGCTCGCGTTGTTGGCGCTATGCGGGCTGTGTGCGCTGTTACTCTCGCCGGTGAGCGACGTCGCTGTGATGTGGTCGGCGGAAGCGAGCACATGGCTCGTGCACACGTTGACGGCGATGGTCGAACCGTTTTCGAAGTTGGGGCTCGCCGCGGTGCGCGTGCCGACGTACTCCGGTTGGCGCGCGGCGATCTATGCGCTCTACTACGTCTTCTTCCTGCTGCTTCTCCGCTCACTCGGCAAATGGGATTGGTCGCGGCCAGAAAACCGAAGCCACAGCGCCGCGTTCTGCGCTTTTGCGCTGACAGTTCTCGCGTGGGTCGTCATCGCTCATCCAGGGAGTGCGCGTCCGGCGGATGGGCTCCTGCATATCGATTTCCTCGATGTCGGTCAAGGCGATGCGACGCTGATCACGTTGCCCGACGGAACGACGCTTCTCGTCGATGGCGGCGGAGAGCCGCTGCGCCTCGAAGAGGAGGATGAACTGGACGCGTTCGAGCCGGACGTGCGCTCCGTCGGTGAGCGCATCGTGGCCGAGCATCTCTGGTGGCGCGGGTTGGATCGCATCGATTATCTCGTCGTGACCCATTCGGATGCCGATCACATCGGCGGAGCGATCGACGTTGCGCGGCTGTTTCGCGTGCGCACGGCGCTGGTCGCCTCGTTCGATTGGACCAGCCCGAACTTCGTTCGGTTCGCTGAAGTCCTGCGCGAACGCGGCGTTCCGCTCGAAAAAGTGGAACGCGGCGACGTGTTACGCAGCCAAGACGTTACGCTCGACGTCCTTTGGCCGCCCGCGGAGAGCGCGGCGCTCGGAGACAATCAACGATCGCTCGTATTACGCATCCGGCATGGCACGCACGCGGTGCTGTTGACCGGCGACATAGACGGCGAAGTGGAACGGAGTCTGGCGCGAACATCGCCAGACGATCTGCAGTGCGATGTCGTCAAGGTGGCGCACCACGGCAGCCGCACCTCTTCCGTTCAAGAGTTCGTCGCACGCACGCGCCCGTCCTTCGCCATCATCTCCGTCAGCAAGCAGTCACCTTTCGGCCATCCACACGAAGAGGTGGTCCGGCGCTGGCGCGATGCAGGCGCGCAAGTGTTGACCACGGCGGAAAGCGGCATGATTAGCGTCCGGTCGGATGGCGAAAGGTTATCGGTCGAGCGGTTCGTTCATTGAACGGCGATCTTGCGAGCGCGCGGCGCAACTTCGCACGTGAGTCGGAAAGGATTCCGAACCAACGTAGAGCGAAGAGTTTCCCCGAACATCGTGCGTGCATCGGAGCGCAACGCGAGCAAACTTTTCGCGCACGCGTTTTCCTCTTGTTGAAAGGTTCACCGTCGAACGGTTAATATGTCATGGTGATTCTTTCGACGCTTGTAGTATATAGAGTGCAAGGTCGAGCGTTGGGATCAGTACGCTCGCCGTCGAAAGCGACAAAGGGGGAGCATGAAGGTGAAAGCCACCGATAACCGGAACCGGCATGAGCTGAGTTCAGCGGAGAAGGAGACGGAGCGCGCGCGACTCGCCAAAGAGCGATTGGAGGAGAGCGCTAATACGCCTCGTCTCGCGCTCCAGCGGCGCAATCGCGCCGCCGCGTTGAACGAAAAAGAGTCCGGCGAACGGCATCTTAAGGTCTGTTTGATCGGTACTTACCCTCCGCGCGAGTGTGGCATCGGAACTTTCACGCGCGACCTGCGCGAATCTATCTGCCAGGCGTCCGACGATGTGGAAGCGTTCGTCATCGCGATGACGAATCCGCCGAACGTTTACAAGTATCCGCCGGAGGTTGTCTTCGAGATCAGGCAGAATCAGTTGAACGATTATCGGCTGGCAGCCGAGTACATCAACTTCTCGGGTGCTGACATCGTTTGCGTGCAGCACGAGTTCGGCATCTTCGGTGGACCGGAAGGACGGTACATTCTCGAACTGCTCAAGAACCTGAACAAACCGGTAGTAACGACGCTGCACACCGTGTTGAGCGAACCGTTGCCTGGCTATCGCGTCTCGCTCATCCGTGTGGCCAACGCGTCGGACCGGCTCGTGGTGCTCAACAGCCGCGCGATTCAGTTGTTGCGCGATGTTTACGGCATCGGTGAAGAAAAGGTCGCGCTCATTCATCACGGCGTGCCTGACGTTCCGTTCGTCGATCCAAACTATTACAAAGACAAGTTCGGCGTCGAGGGTCGCTTCGTGCTGCTCACTTTCGGGTTGCTCAGTCGCAACAAAGGCATCGAGATGATGCTCGACGCTCTGCCCGAGATCGTGCAAGCGCATCCTGAAGTGGTCTACATCGTCCTCGGCGCGACGCATCCGGAAGTGAAACGGCGCGACGGCGAAGAGTACCGCTTGATGTTGAAGCGGCGCGTGCGCGAGCTCGGATTGGAAGATTACGTCATCTTCTACGATCGCTACGTCGACGACGACGAACTGCGCGAATTCTTGGGTGCGTGCGACATCTACGTCACGCCCTATCAGTCGCGCGATCAGATCGTCAGCGGCACGCTCGCCTATGCCGTCGGCATGGGCAAGGCTGTAGTTTCGACGCCGTACCTGTACGCTGAGGAGTTGCTTGCCAACGGGCGCGGTAAGCTGGTCCCGTTCGGAGATTCCAAAGCCCTTGCGCGGACCATCATCCGCTTGATCGAAAACGAGGCGATGCGCCACCAGATGCGCAAGCGCGCTTACAAATTCGGGCGGCAGATGACGTGGCCCGAAGTCGGGCGTGCCTATGTCGAGCTTTTCCGGCAAACGGTGGCCGACTATCAAGGACGGGCGACGGCGGCGTTGCCCTTCGTGCGACCGAGTTTGGATGTGCCCGAAATCAAGCTGGACCACCTCGTGCGGTTGACTGATGATACGGGCTTGATTCAACACGCGACTTATGGCATACCGGATCGTCGCTTCGGCTACTCGACCGACGATGCCGGGCGCGCATTGGTGGTCACCCTGATGCACTACCGCAACTTCGAGGATCCGACGGCGCTGAAACTTGCCACGACCTACCTGAGCTTTTTGCAACTGGCGCAGTGTCCCGACGGGCGCTTCCACAACTTCATGAACTACGCGCGCCGGTTCACGGACGAAGTGGGCAGCGAAGACACGCTTGGGCGTGCGCTTTGGGGCGTCGGCATGGCCGTCTCGTTGGGGCCGACCGAAGGGATGCGTGCGCTTGCGCGCGAGATGTTCGAACGTTCGCTCGATGCGCTCGACATGCGCCACCCGCGCGCCATCGGTTACGCGATCTGCGGATTGCACGCCTTTCTGCAGCGGTACGACGGGGCGGCGCTGGTGCGACGCAAGCTCGACGAGTTGGCTTGTCGCTTGGCCTTGATCTACGAATCAGCGCGCACGGACGATTGGCGGTGGTTCGGCGACGAGTTGACCTACGCCAACGCTAAGCCAGCGCAAGCCATGTTGCTTGCTTATCAAGCGACCGGCGATGAACGATTTCTGCGCATCGGACTCGAATCGCTCGATTTCCTGCTCGAGCAAACCTACTCGGGCGGGCAATTCGATTTCGTCGGTAATCAGGGATGGTACCGGCGCGGCGGCGAACGCGCGACCTTCGGGCAGCAACCAATAGAGGCCGGCTACACGGCCGAGGCGTGCGCCGTAGCTTACGAGATCACTGAAAAGAGCTACTATCTGGAGATGGCGCGCGCAGCGGTCGAGTGGTTGCTCGGGCGCAATCGGCTCGGCGCGCGCCTGTATGATCTGGTCACGGGCGCCTGCTCGGACGGTCTCGATCCGCAAGGGCCGAGCCTGAACCAAGGGGCTGAATCGGTCATCTGCTGCCTGTTGGGTTTATTGGCGGCGGCGCGGTTGCGCGAAAAGAAATTGGAGATCGCCGCTGCTGCGTCGGTTTCAGTTGCGCTGCCCGCCCCGCTCGAAGCGGCAGTTACCGGTGATCGAAGCGAAAGTTCCGATTGAAGATGATGATGCAGGGATCTCCCATGGGGCGAAGCCGAACACGCTCCGCCGGGGCGTGGTGTGGCACTGCTTCGACTGAACAAAGCTCTTCCGGCAATCTCGTCCCCAGCGCCCGCACGTTTTCCGAAGACGTACTGGCGCCGTCTACGGAAAAATCAAGCCTTTGGGGGAAAAAGCCCGCATCGGGCATATTCTACTTTCAAGGGGTCCTATGGTTCGATGAATGACAATTTCGTTTGCGATCCGGGAAGAAAGGAAAGATGAAGAACAGCAAATTCAGAGAACTGTTTCGCCGCTATGAAGGCAATCCCATCTTGACAGCTGAGATGTGGCCATACCCGGCTAACAGCGTCTTCAACGCCGGGGCGACGCTTCTTCCGTCGGGCGAAACGCTGCTTTTGGTGCGCGTCGAAGACCGGCGCGGTATCTCGCACCTGACGGCCGCGCGCTCGCCAGACGGCGTCTCCAATTGGCGAATCGACACGGAGCCAACGCTTGTGCCCGACCCGCAGCATTATCCGGAAGAGGTCTGGGGCATCGAGGATCCCCGCATCACGTGGGTCGAGGAACTCAACTGCTTCGTCATCGCCTACACCTCCTACTCAACTTCAGGACCGCTCGTCTCGCTCGCCAAAACCCAGGATTTTCGCTATTTCGAACGCTTGGGCGCGGTGATGCCGCCCGAAGACAAGGATGCGGCGCTCTTCCCGCGTCGTTTCAACGGGCGGTGGGCGCTGATTCACCGGCCCGTGTCGAACTTCCCGCATACCAAAGCGAACATGTGGGTCTCATTTTCGCCTGACCTGCGCCACTGGGGAGACCACACGGTGATGTTGGAAGCGCGGCGCGGCGCGTGGTGGGATGCTAACAAGATCGGTTTGAGTCCGCCGCCGATCGAAACGCCCGAAGGGTGGCTTGTCATCTACCACGGCGTGCGCATAACGCCAGCCGGTTGTCTCTACCGCTTGGGGCTGGCGCTGTTCGATCTGGACGATCCGCGGCAAGTCATTCGCCGCGGCGACGAGTGGATCTTCGGTCCCGACGAACCTTACGAAAGGACGGGCGACGTCGGCGATGTGGTCTTCCCGTGCGGTTTCGTCCACGACACCAAGACGGATGAATTACGCCTCTACTACGGCGCCGCCGATACGTCGATCGCGCTTGCGACGGGAAACGTCCGCGAGCTTCTCGATTGGTTGAAGGAGAACAGTTAAGTGCTGGGCGGCAGCTTCGGAGCCCTTTCTGCCGCTCGCGGCTTCGCGTCGCTCAAGCTGCCACTGACCAAAAAAGCCAAGCCGGCGTTTTCGTTCTGTTGAGCGAGATACACGGAGCATTGAAGATGCGAGTCGCCATGTTGGCGCCCATTTCGTGGCGCGTGCCGCCGCGCCACTACGGGCCGTGGGAACGAGTCGTTTCGCTGTTGACGGAAGGCTTGGTCGAGCGCGGCCTCGACGTGACCTTGTTCGCCACCGCAGACTCGATCACGCGCGCGCGTCTGGTCGGCATTTGCCCGCGCCCATACTCGGAGGACCCGAGCATCGACCCGAAAGTCTGGGAGTGCTTGCATATCTCAGCGGTCTTCGAACGAGCGGCGGAGTTCGATCTCATTCACAATCACTTCGATTTCCTGCCGCTTTCCTACAGCGGGCTGGTCCAGACGCCCGTGGTGACCACGATTCACGGCTTCTCTTCCGAACGGATCGTGCCCGTTTACGAGAAGTACAACGGTCGCACCTACTACGTCGCCATCAGTAACGCGGACCGACACCCCCGGCTCGATTACGTCGCCACCGTTTACCACGGCATCCCGCTCGAAGAGTTCACGTTGCGGCGTGAGGCGGGCGATTATCTCCTCTTCTTCGGACGCATTCACCACGACAAAGGCGCGCGCGAAGCCATCGAGGTCGCGCGGCGCAGCGGCGAGCGCCTGATCATCGCTGGGATCATACAGGATCGTGATTACTTCGCGCGTGAAGTCGAGCCTTTTCTCGACGAGCGCATCCGCTACATCGGTTCCGTCGGACCCGAGCGCCGCGATGAACTCCTCGGCGGAGCCAAGGCGCTGCTTCACCTGATCAACTTCAACGAACCGTTCGGCCTAAGCATGGTGGAGGCGATGGCTTGCGGCACACCAGTCATCGCCACGCCACGCGGTTCAGTCCCCGAAATCATCGAAGATGGCGAGACCGGCTTCATCGTTCGCTCGGTGGATGAGGCCGTGGAGGCGCTCAGCCAGCTACCATCGTTGGATCGCGCGCGCATTCGCGCCCACGTCGAGCGTCGTTTTAGCCGGGAGCGCATGGTTGAAAACTACATCAGCGTGTACGAGGAGGTTCTGCGCATGGAAGACAAACGAGGGCGCACGAGCGCCGATGGGTCGCCGCTTTACGACGAGCGCCCGTGGGGTAGTTTCACCGTGTTGGACGAAGGCGCTGGCTACAAGGTCAAGCGCATAGAGGTCTTGCCGCACAAGCGTCTGAGTTACCAAAAGCACGCGCACCGCGCCGAGCACTGGATGATGGTACAAGGCACGGGAAAAGTGACGTTGGACGGCAAAGAGATTATCGTGCCGACGGGTGGAACCATCGACATCCCCAAGGGCGCCGCCCACCGCATCGAAAACCCGGGTGACGAAAAGCTCATCTTCATCGAAATTCAACGCGGCGACTACCTCGGCGAAGATGACATCGTCCGTTTGGAAGATGATTTCGGACGAGTGTCGTAGTTCGAGCGACGAAGTTAGTCCGAAAGTGGCAACCGAGCCGCGCTTGACCCCTTTTTCGCGCGGCCACAGAGTTGCGCTTCGCTGGCCAGCGTAATGCAAGAACGACATCGACTCTCGTCTCAGAGCGATAGCGCGCGCGACCGCTTCATCCTCGGCGTGAACTATTGGCCCGCGCAAAGCGCCATGCGCTGGTGGCAACGTTTCGCCGAAGGCGAAGTGGACCGAGACTTCGCGCGTCTCGGTCGCGCTGGGTTCGATGTGGTGCGTATCTTCCTCTTGTGGGAAGATTTTCAACCCGCTCCGGAGGTCGTCTCCGAAACGATGCTCGGTCGGCTCGTGCGCGTCGCCGACATCGCCGCTAGCCACAGCCTGCGGCTTATCCCGACGCTCTTCACGGGACACATGAGCGGCGTCAACTGGTTGCCCGCGTGGGCGCTCGACGCGCGAGCGCCGACGTCGCCGCCGCGTTTTCGCCTCATCGCGCAAGACAGAGTCGTGCAAGCCGTGCCGAAAAACTGGTACACGGACGATGCGATCAGCACGGCGCAAGCTCTGCTGGCGCGCACGGCGGCGCAGGCGCTTGCCGGTCACCGGGCGGTCTGGGCATGGGATCTCGGAAACGAAAATTCTAACTGCGTCGTGCCGCCTTCGCGCGAGGCTGGCATCTCGTGGCTTGCGCGCATGGCCGGCGAGATACGCGTCGCAGATCCGGGCCGCCCTGTGACGATCGGGCTACATATGGAAGACCTCGAAGAGGATCGGAAAATCGGTCCGGCCGAGGCCGGGCAAGCTTGCGATTTCCTCTGCATGCACGGTTATCCGCTCTATGCGAGTTGGGCTGCGAGCGAAACCGACGAGCTCGTCTTGCCGTTTCTCGGGCTGGTGACCCATTGGCTCGGCGGGCGCGATGTGCTCTTCGAAGAGTTCGGCGCGCCGACGAAACCTCTCGGATTCGAGGTCGGCGGCGCGGCCTTCAAGTTGCTCTCCGAGGAGGAGGCCGCAAGCTTCACGCGGCGCGCGCTTGTTTCGCTCCACCGCTTCGGCTTGATGGGCGCTGCCGTTTGGTGCGCCAACGACTACAGCGAAAGGATCTGGCACGAACCGCCGCTCGATCAGTCCGTGCACGAGCGCTTCTTCGGCCTGTGGCGTGCCGATGGATCGCCGAAACCAGCTGTCCGCGCAGTGGAATCTTTCGGCGCGAGGGAACGACTCGCTCTGTGCCGCGATCTTTCTTGGGTGGACATCGCGCCCGAAGATTTCTACAAGTCGCCGCGCTGGAACTTGGCCCGCCTCTACAGCCGTTTTCGGACACACTTCGCCGATGAGCCCCAACTTTGAAGTTCGCCAGCGAAAGCCACTGTCTTAGCGCGCTGAGTCGCCTGTCGGCATTTGCCTGTTGCGCTCGATTAGTCTTTCGCTCGTTCGATCTTTGTTGTGATTTCGTTGCCGTCCCCGGCTGCGCGCGCGCTCGAGTTGCTTCCAGCGATGGGTTTAACTTATGCTACGGAGCACGTACTTTCGATCAAGAAGGGAGGAAGCGAACATTGAACAGCAGGGTAGCAACGGGCACGCTCGTGCTGGCACTTCTGGCAGCGGGTTGCGCGCGGAACGAGCAGATGTCGAACGCGAATGTCAACGCCAACGTGGCCGTGAGCAACGTCAACGCCAACATGACCGTCGCGCAGCAGACGCGCCCCGGTCCAGATGACACCGAGATCACCGTCACCGAAGAGAACGGCGTTCGCACTGAGACGCGCATCTTCCGCAATCCGAACAGCCGCGTCGAGAAGGTGGTTGTCACAACGGACCGCAGCGGGCGACGCACGGCGCGCGTTTACTCGCGCACTGGTGAAGTCAAGGAGTTACCGGAGAACAAGGTGGCGGAAGCGCTTGAAGCGACGGGCGACGCGCTAGCCGATGCGGCGGGTTTCGTCGTTGACAAGTCCAAAGAGGCAGCGGGCGCGGTCAAGGAAGGAGCCAGCACGGCGCTTGAGAAGACAGCCGAAGGCGCGGAAGTCGTTGGTGAGAAGACCGTCGAGGGCGCGAAGACGGTCGGTTCCAAGGTCGCGGAAGGTGCCAAGACGGTCGGCGAGAAGACGGCCGAGGGTGCCAAGAAAGCCGGCGAGAAGACCGTCGAAGGCGCCAAAAAGGTCGGCAGCAAGGTGAAAGAAGCGGTGACGCCGTGAACCGGTTCTTCGTGGCCGCGACGACTGTGATCGATCGGGTCATCGATGATCAAAGGCAGCGGGTTTTCACCGCTGTCGCTCTGCGCCGCGAGAAGCTGGCCCACGCCGCCCGAAGTTGATCTAGTGTGATAAAAGACGCGGCAGGCGGCGCGCGGCCATGCTCGTCCCACCATCGCTGGTCGGCAACCCCATCATGGGGTTGCCGACTTCAGCTTTTGCCGGTGTTTCGCCGCACTTGCCGTTTCGTTGAGTCGTGGGCGGAGAAAAGTTGTATACTGGCAGTGTTAAGTTAACGCGGCGGGAGGTGTCGAAGTGACGGAACGTTGGACCGTGATCTGCCCGTGTTGCGAGGCGACGTTGATCATCGATGCGCAGACTGGCGCGATCATCTCGCATGAAGAGAAGAGCAAGCCGCTCGCCTCGCTGGAAGAGATGGCGCGTGAACTTGAAAAGCAGAAGCAGAAGCGCGACCAGATCTTTCAACAAGAACTAAGCTCTCTGCGCGAACGCGAGCGGGTGTTGGAAGAGAAGTTCCGCGAAGCGTTGAAGAAGGCTGAAAAGCAGGGTGAGGGCCCGACCTTCAACCCGCTCGACCTTGATTAGAGCGCTTGCAGCGTTTGGGAAAGTCGAGATAGGAAGAACAAGTTAGAGGCACAAAAGAGCAACGTGCTTCCGACCTCCGGGAGCGAAGCGAGCGCGTTCTAATCATCCAGCGTGCGCTTGTGGCAAAGCGGTCCAGCGCTAGCTTTCTTCAGGCTACCGCATTCCAACCGAAAACTCTCTGCTGCCCTTGTCGTGTGCTGCGCGCCTTGTCCTTTGGCTCGTGTCCGTCAGGCCGATTCTGCTTTCGCCGTTGGCTTCCAGCGAAGCACGGGGCGGCGCGCTGCCGCGGCTTCATCCAGCCGTCCGATGCGCGTCGTGTGCGGCGCATTGCGCACCGTTTCGGGTTCTTCTTCCGCTTCGCGCGCGATGGCGCGCATGGCGGCAACGAATTGGTCCAGTTCTTCGCGCCCGACCGATTCCGTCGGCTCGATCAACATCGCGCCTTGCACGATCAACGGAAAGTAGATCGTCGGCGGATGAAACCCGTAATCGATCAAACGCTTAGCGATGTCGAGCGTGTGCACGCCCTTGCGCGCTTGTCGTTTGTCGGTGAAGACGACTTCGTGCATGGGCGGCGCTTGGTACGGTTTTTCATAGTCGCTCGCGAGCGCCTGAGCGATGTAGCGCGCGTTGAGCACGGCTGCTTCTGTGGCTTCGCGCATACCGTCGGGGCCGTGCGTGAGAATGTAGGCGAGCGCACGCACGGCCATGCCGAAATTGCCGTAGAAGGCGCGAACGCGCCCGATCGACTGGGGCCGGTCGTAATCGAGTTTGAACGCCTCGCCCTCGCGCACGATGCGCGGCACCGGAAGAAAAGGTTCGAGCGCCGCCGTGCAACAGCACGGTCCGGAGCCGGGGCCGCCGCCGCCGTGAGGCGTCGAGAAGGTCTTGTGCAAATTCAGGTGGATGACGTCGACGCCCATGTCTCCGGGGCGCGCCCACCCGACCAGCGCGTTCATGTTCGCTCCGTCCATGTAGACCAAGCCGCCGGCTTCGTGGACGATATGACATATCTCGCGTATGTTGCGCTCGAACAGGCCGAGCGTGTTCGGGTTGGTGAGCATCAAACCGGCGACGTCACCTGTCGCGCAAAGCTCACGCAACTGGTCCAGATCGGTCAATCCTTCGGGAGTGGTGCGCACCGTTTTGACGCGGAAACCGGAAAGGTTGGCCGATGCCGGATTGGTCCCGTGGGCGGAATCGGGAACCAACATCACGTCGCGTCCGTGACCTTTGCCGTCGCGTGCGTCGAGATAGGCGCGAATCAGCATGACGCCGGTCATCTCGCCGTGTGCGCCTGCTGCCGGTTGGAGCGAGACGCCGGGCAGCCCCGTGATCTCGGCCAGATGTTGCTGCAGTTCGTAGAGCACCTCAAGCGCACCTTGCGCCTCTTCTGCCGGTGCGAGTGGGTGAAGGTTGGCGAAGCCAGCGATGCGCGCGACCTTTTCGTTGAGGCGCGAGTTGTACTTCATCGTGCACGAACCGAGCGGGTACATGCCGTGATCCACCGCGTAGTTCCAAGTTGAAAGGCGCGTGAAGTGGCGCACGACGTCCACTTCGCTCAGCTCGGGGACACCTTCGAGATCGTCATCGCGGCGCAGTTCCGCCGGCACAATCTCGTCGATCGGCGTGGGCTCGACATCGAGCGCCGGCAGCCGATAGCCGATGCGTCCACGGCGCGAACGCTCGAAGAGCAAGTCTTCGTTTTGGGTCACGTGCGGCGTTGCTTTGGTGATCTTGCTTCCGTTCATCGGAAATACCTTTCGCTCTGTTTCTCCGTCAGGCCGCCACGGTGGCGACGGCGAGTTGCTTCAAGCCAGCCACGAGCGCATCGATCTCGGCGCGCGTGTTCAGTTCTGTCACGCAGACGAGAAAATCGTTGGGCCGGTCGGCAAAGTAACGCGAAAGCGGCAACCCGCCCGTGATGTTGCGCTCGGTCGCCAATTGCTTGAGCAGTTCATCGGCGCGAACCGGCGCGCGCACGACGAACTCGTTGAAGCGCGGCGCGCTGTAAGGCAGCGAAAAGCCATCGAGCGAAGCGATCTGGCGGGCGGCATAAGCTGCTTTCTGCGCGCATTGGTGGGCCACCTCTTGCAACCCGCGCCGCCCCATGGTCGCCATATAGATGGTCGCCGCCAGCGCGATCAACCCCTCGTTGGTGCAGATGTTCGAGGTCGCTTTTTCGCGGCGGATGTGCTGCTCGCGCGTCGCTAGCGTGAGCACGAAACCACGCCGCCCGTGCTTGTCATGGGCGACGCCGACAAGGCGGCCCGGCATTTGACGCACGAACTTTTCGCGCGTCGCGAACAGCCCGACATACGGGCCGCCGAAAGAGAGCGGCACGCCGAAAGATTGGCCTTCGGCAACGACGATGTCGGCACCGCAATCGCCGGGCGGGCGGAGCAGGCCGAAAGAGGCGCTCTCGGTGACGGCGACGATCAGCATCGCGCCCTTTTGATGGACGAGGTCGGCGAGCTTCGATAGCTCTTCGATGCAGCCGAAGAAGTTCGGCGATTGGACGACGAAAGCCGCCGTGCGGTCATCCACGGTGGCGAGATCAGCGGTCGAGGTGCGACCCGAATGCGGGTCGATGGCGGCGCGCGCCAGTTCTATCCCCGCATGTTGAACGTAGGTGTGGACCACCTCGAAGTATTCAGGATGCACCGCTTCGGAGATGACCACGCGGCTGCGACCCGTGAGCCGCTCGGCCATCAACACCGCCTCGGCCAGCGCCGTCGAACCATCGTACATCGACGCGTTGGCGACATCCATGCCGGTCAGTTGGCAGACCAGCGTCTGAAATTCGAAGACCGCTTGCAGCGTCCCCTGCGACACTTCCGGCTGATACGGCGTGTAGGCGGTGAAGAACTCCGCGCGCGAGATCAAGTGGTCGATGATCGTCGGCGCGTAGTGAGCATAGGCGCCCGCGCCGAGAAAAGAGGGACGGCGCGCCGCCGCATTGCGCGCCGCCAGTTGCTCGAATCTGACGATGATCTCCGGCTCGGAAAGGGCTGCCGGCGTGCGCAGCGGCGCAGTCAACAACAGATCGCGTGGAATCGAATCGAAGAGTTGCTCTGCCGAGTCAAGCCCGATGGCACGCAACATCTCGGCGCGTTCTTCGGGCGAATTGGGTATGTAACGCAATCTACTCCGTCTCCTTCTTGATGTAGTCTTCGTATTCTGCTGCCGTCAACAGACTGTCCACTTCGCCCGGGTCCAGCAGTCGGACGCGAACCATCCATCCATCGCCGTATGGATCGGAGTTGACCTTCTCTGGTTCGTCTTGAAGCGATTCGTTGACCTCGATCACCTCGCCGGAGACGGGTGCGTAGACTTCGGAAACGGCTTTGACCGATTCGACTGAGCCGAACGCATCGTGCGCGGCAAAAGAGTCGCCAACGCGCGGCAGTTCCACGTAGACGATGTCGCCCAGCGAGTGTTGCGCGTAGTCGGTGATGCCGATCACGGCCGTATCACCCTCGACTCTGACCCACTCGTGATCTTTGCTGTAGTGCAAGTCTTCCGGAACGTGTGCCATGAGACCGTTCAGTTCTCCCCCATCTGGACTTTGATGCAAAGCGTCATAATCTGCTGGTGGTTAAATCCCTAACCGAAAACTGTCGCTAAGAGATGACGGCGCGCTCGCTTTTGTTTTTCGCCGCGCTACCGCCGCGGGCGTTTGTAGAAAGGCGTCGGCACGATCTGCGCCGCGAGCAGTCGCCCGCGCACATCAATGTGAATTCTGCGTCCTTCGCTCGCGTGTTCGACGGGAACGTAACCGAGGCCGATGTTCTTCTTCAAGTAGGGCGCTGGGCCAGCCGATGTCGCCCGCCCGCACCGCTGGCCGTCGATAACGATCTCTTGCCCGTCGCGGGCGATGCCGCGCTCGATCATCTCGAAACCGATCAGACGCCGACGAACACCCTCTTGCTTCTGCTTGAGCAACGCTTCGCGCCCGATGAAGTCGCCTTTGTCGAACTTGCAGATCCACTCCAAACCAGCTTCGAGCAAGGTCGTCGTCTCATCTATCTCGTGGCCGTAAAGCGGCATCGCCGCTTCGAGCCGCAGCGTGTTGCGCGCGCCAAGCCCGCACGGGAGCAGGCCGTCTGGTGCGCCGTAGCGGCCGGCCTCAAGCAACTGTTCCCAGAGATGCTCGGCCTTGTCTGGCGGCGCGTAGATCTCGAAGCCATCTTCGCCCGTGTAGCCGGTGCGCGAAATGAGCGACGCGACGCCGCCTACCTCGCCTGCGCGAAAATGGTAGCGCTTGATCTCGTCGAGCGCCGTTTTGGTCAACTTCTGGAGAACGTCGAGGGCAGCCGGTCCTTGAATGGCGAGCTGGCAAAAATCGTCGCTCGCGTTGCGCAGTTCCACTTTCTCGTCGGTCTTGTGTTGTTGGATCCAGTGCCAATCCTTGTCGGTCGTCGCAGCGTTGACGACGAGCATCAGGTGATCCGCTGCCAGACGATAGACCAAGAGATCATCCACCACCGTCCCTTGCGGCGTCGTCAAAGTCGAGTACTGCGCTTGGCCATCGACGAGTTTGGCGACGTTGTTGGAAGTCAGTCGGTTGATGAACGCGATCGCATCGGGGCCGCGCACCTCGATTTCGCCCATGTGCGAAACGTCGAACAACCCGGCGCGGGTGCGCACGCGCATGTGCTCTTCGATGGTCCCGCCCCCGTACTGCACGGGCATCTCCCATCCGCCGAACTCGACCATGCGCGCGCCCATGCGACGGTGAACTTCGTTGAGCGGCGTCTTTTTGAGCGAAAGCTCGGTCACGCGGTTCTCCCTTCGGGTGCGGCGGCGCGCAAGATTTTGGTGCTGGTATGGATGAAGTCGATCAAAAAGGAAACCTAGCACGCCGGGGCGGGCGCGTCAAGCGCGGCGCTTGCCCGAAACGACGAGCAGGCAACGGCGTGCGCAACGTCGAATCGACAGGGCAGCCCGATCAGAACACGAGCTTGCGTCTCGGTCAGGGTACGAGCTTTTGCTAGAAGCTCTTTTCAGGATGGAGCGCATGCAATCTGCTGTCACTTCGGCGCAAGCGCTCGTCAGCCATACGGGGCGCGCCGGTGGGAACAGCAGCGCATACAATGTGTGTTCGGCGCAGAGCGCAGCTTAAAAAGGCCAAAGCAGATCCCGCTTCTTCAGCTTCACGTGCGATCTGTGCTACCACTTCGGCGCAGAGCGCAGTTGCTAGAAACTCTTTTCGCGCACGTCGACGCGGTGGACCACGAAGACGACGCGCAAGGTCTGCGGTCGTTGGTCGAGTGTGGCGGGGACAAAGGCCGGAGCGCGGCGGAGAGCTTCTTCCAGCTCTTCAAGCGCGCGCCGGTCGCGCGGCGGCTGAACCACTTCGGCGAGCGACGCGTAG
>CAKZOF010000649.1 GCA_937135995.1 uncultured Pyrinomonas sp. | reverse complement strand
GCGCGAGGACCTCTTCGACATGTACGAGGCGGTTTCCGGTGCGCGGATGCATGCAGCCTACTTCCGCCCGGGCGGCGTGTACCGCGACTTGCCGGACTCGATGCCGCAGTACAAGGTCTCGAAGATCCGCAACGCCAAGGCGCTCGCCAAGGTCGCGACTCTTTCCTGCGACGCGGTGGTGATCGACCTCGAGGATGCGGTCGCCGTAGCGAAGTCCAGCGCGTGCCGCTGGCGTTCCCGGAACCACCGACTGAACGTAGACGCCATCGCGATGGCGCAGGATCGAGATGCCGATGCCGTAAAAGCGCGACTCTTGATCTTCGCGCAGACGCTGAAACTCGGCGCGCGTGAAGAAGTTCGAGTGCGGGTCGAGTGTGAGCAACATGCCTTGGATCGAAGTTTGATTGAGCTTCTCGTAGTCGATCTCGCCCGCATACCTGTTCGCGATGACGGCGAGCGCCTCGCGGTAATCGTCTTCGATGCGTTGAATGACGTCGGCCGATCGGTCGCCAGCGCGCAAGGGCAGCAATCTGTTTCCCCACGCGCCGCCGATCAGTGTTGAGGCGACGATGACGAGGATGATCAACAGTCCGAATGCTCTGTTCATGGCGTTTGCTTCGTTTCGACCTCGGAAAATATTACCACGCGGGCGCGCCGTGCCCGAAATCGCGTGCCGCCGGTTGCCTGTGCTATATTGCGATCTCGGAGGGGCCTCGACCGATCTCGCGCTCGTTTGAACTCTTCGCGCCGCGTCGCGCGTCGCAAAGGGAAGGATCATCGATCAGCAAATGTCGCTTTCGCTTTCCGTCATCATCCCCGCTTACAACGAAGCGGCGCGATTGGACAAGACTCTGGAAAAGGTCATCGCTTACCTTAACGAGTACGACGGCGAAACGGAACTGATCGTCGTCGACGATGGCTCGCAGGATCGCACGGCCGAGGTCGCCCGGCACGCCTTTGCCCATGCCGGACGGGTCGAGGCGCGCGTGATCCGCTACGAACAGAATCGCGGGAAGGGTTATGCCGTAAGGACCGGCCTGTTGGCCGCCCGCGCGCCGGTGGCGCTCTTTTCCGATGCCGACCTTTCGACGCCGATCTCTGAAACGCCCAAGGTGGTCGCGCCGATCCAGAACGGCGACTACGACCTCGTCTTCGGTTCGCGCGCGTTGGATCGCCGCCTGATCGGCGTGCGTCAGCCTTGGCGGCGCGAACAGGGCGGACGCATTTTCAACTTGATCGTGCGACTAGCGACCGGCCTGCCCTTCTGGGATACGCAGTGCGGCTTCAAGGCTTTTCGCATGAGCGTCTGTCGCCCAATCATCGAGGCGGCGACCGTGGATCGCTTTGGCTTTGATGTCGAACTGCTCTTCGTCGCCCATCGCGCCGGTTTGCGCTTGCTCGAACGAGCCGTGCGGTGGGACCACAACGAAGGGAGCAAGGTCAACGTCGCCCGCGATAGCCTGCGCATGCTCGATGAAGTGCGCGCGATTCGCCGCAACGCGCGCGCAGGCATCTACGACGAAGCGATGGCGCGCGCGCGCGCGCAAGCGGCCAGCGACAGGCTCGCGCTGGCAGCGTTGAGTGATGTGCCGGAAGAGATCGCCAACCGCCGTATTTGATCTCCGACAGAGACAAAAATGTTCGCCCGACTCAACGTCAACATCGATCACGTCGCCACCGTTCGGCAGGCGCGCCGCGCGGCAGAACCGAGCGTCGTCGCCGCCGCCATGATTTGTGAACAGGCGGGCGCCGATGGCATCACGGTTCACCTACGTGGCGACCGCCGTCACATTCAGGACCGCGATCTGGCAGACTTGCGCCGCGTCGTGACGACCTACTTGAACGTCGAGATGGCAGCCACTGAAGAGATGATGCGCATCGCCGCAGAAGTGCACCCTGATGCCGTGACGCTGGTGGCCGAGCGCCCGGGCGAGGTCACCACCGAGGGCGGGCTCGACGTCGTCGCGAACTTCGAGGCGGTGCGTGCCTGCGTTGGGCGCTTGCGCGATCATGGCATCATCGCCAGCCTCTTCGTCGATCCTGAAAACGAACAGCTTGAAGCAGCGCGCGCTGCCGGTGCGCACCAAGTCGAACTCTGCACGGCAGCCTACGCCGAGGCGACACAGCCGCCCGCCGGATTTCATCCGGAGACACAGGCGCGCATCGGGCATGAACTAGACCGCTTGCGCCGCGCTGCAGCGCTGGCTGCAGGGTATGGCCTGCGCGTCGCCGCCGGACACGGTTTGACCTGTCGCAACGTCGTCGCCGTCGCTTCGATCCCCGAGATCGAAGAGTTCAACATCGGGCACAACATCATCGCGCGTGCCGTGCTCGTCGGTCTGGACCGCGCCGTGCATGAGATGATCGACAGCATCCGTCGTGGCCGGTCCGCCCGCGCGTGAACTGGTCTCGCTGAAAGCGGGCTGCTGGCGATCTCGACTCGCGTTTGCTTGGTGGTTCGCCGCGCGCGTGAATTGGACCTTGCCGAAAAGGAACCAAGAGCGACTTGACCCCCACGGCTAAAGCGCGTGGGAGTGGCGACGATGACACCCGTTGCATTTTGAACAATAGTCAAAAAGCAGGCTTTGCGTATTCGGCGAGCGACACGCTTCTCGCGCGGATTCGTAGTAGCAGGAAATCGCTGATCGTCTCTTGCGAACGCCCTTTCGTGAGTTAGTCAGTTTCTGGGAAGAGAGCGCCGGAAGCGTGGAAACAAGAGGCGGCTCCCAACACCTCGCGTTTCGCGCTTCCGGCGCTGACTCGGCATCGCCCCTCGAAGGACGCGACCCGAAAGTTTACTACGCTGAACCGATGGCTATTATGCCGTGCTCAAGTCTTCGTGTCAAGTATGAAACGCAAAAGAGAAGAATGGCGAAAAGCAGTTAAAACGGAGACGGGCGAGCGCGAAGGTGATCGAAACATGGGAGACGAAACCGCGCGCCCATGATGATCTCGAACGCGGGGTGCGAAGGCGATCAAAACGTCGAGCGGAAGCGATCCGAAAAGCGACGGCTTCGGTCACGCGCTTCTCATGATCGGTAGAACGGCGAGATCTAGCTCCACGCGCGCACGAGGCTTCAGCGGCGGATCATTTCGAACTCTTCGGCCAGTTGGATGCGCACGAGTGAGCGTTCGAGTTTGGCCATGGCGCGGGCGAACTCCTCTTCGTCGCCGCTCAACGAGCTTAAGATCTTCTCGGCCTGTTCGCGCGCGCGTCTGGCGCGCGCTGCGTCGATCTCTTCGGGAAGTTCAGCGACATCGGCGAGCACGGTCACTTGGTCGTTGCTCACTTCGACGAACCCACCGGAGACGTGAAGCCGGTGGGTCGCGCCGCCTTTGGTGTACGAGAGTATTCCGGTTTGAATCTGCGAGATAAGCGGCGCGTGCCCTGGGAGGACACCGATTTCGCCGCCGAGCGCGGGAACAGTGACGGTC
>CAKZOF010000648.1 GCA_937135995.1 uncultured Pyrinomonas sp. | reverse complement strand
ATCATCGCGGCGACCAACAAGCGGCTCGAGGTCGAGATCGAACGTGGCACTTTCCGCGCCGATCTCTTCTACCGGTTGAACGTCATCCCGTTCGAGATCCCGCCGCTGCGCGAACGGCTCGAAGACGTGCCGCTTCTGGTCGAACACTTCAACTGGCGCTTTTCCGCCGCCTACGGCAAAGAGCCGAAGGAGTTCACCGCAGAGGCAATGGAGCGGCTGCAACAGCACTCGTGGCCCGGCAACGTGCGCGAACTGCGTAACACGGTCGAGCGCGTCGTCATCATGCACGCGCCCGTCAAAGTGCACGCCAAAGACTTGCCGCCGCTCGGCAGCGATACGACACCACGCTCACAAAGCAAGTTCCCTTCCTTCAAGGAGGCGAGCGAAGCTTACCAGCGCGAGTTCATCAAACGGAAGCTCGTCGAAGCCGAAGGCAACGTCTCGCGCGCCGCTGAACTGATGGGCATCGACCGCAGCCACCTTTACCGGCGCATGCGCGCGCTCGGCATCAACGTGCGCGAAGAGCGTTCGGGCCCGTCATCTTGAGAAGACGACCAAGCGGCAGGCGCGAACGCGAAGTCGGCCCATCTGTTCAAAGACGATCTTCGGCGCGATCCCGTCCGAAACGTCCGTTCATCGGTGCTTCCATCGCCAAACGTTCGCTTCCCGAGTTCCGGCGCGACACGCCGCCAGCGTTTCTTGCTGTGGTCCAGCCATGGCACGCCGATTGCTCGAAAGGCACGTCTGACACGTGCGCCGCCGCCTCGCATCTGGTAGGATTCAGGCGAGGCGTTCGACGCCCAAAGATGATCGAGAGGGACGACCTGCAGGCAAAGAAGATGGATTACACGACGAAAGAGCTTTTGAAACGTTACGCGCGCTTGGCCGTGGGCCAGCCGTTCGCGCCGGTGTTGCTTAACATTTTGGTCACTTCCGTGTGCGATATGCGCTGCACACACTGCTTCTTCACGGAAGAGTTGGACGATCGTCCGCGCAAGAAGCTGCAGATGAAGACGCACGAGATCCAGCGGATCTCGGAGACGCTCGGCGGCAATCTCGGCGTCCTGATTATCGCGGGCGGCGAGCCGTTTACGCGCAAAGATCTACCTGAAATCGTCCGCGCCTTCTACGAGAACAACCGGCTCGAATCCGTCTATTTGATGAGCAACGGGCAGATCCAAAAACGCATTCTGCCCGATGTCGCGCGCATCCTCGATGAGTGCCCGAAGCTGAACGTCGCCGTCGCGCTCGGCATCGTCGCCATCGCGTGGCCACGGCCGTCGCTCGTCGTCGTCGCGCTCCTGTTCGGCGTGTACCTGGTCGTCGCCGGGGCACTCCGGGTGTTCGCGGCGGTCCGGGGCCACGGCACGTCGCCGGTGTGGCGCTGGACCTCGGGCGTCGTCGGTGTCCTGGTCGTCGGCCTGGGCGGCGCCCCCGTCCGCCCGCTCGACGATTACGCTGTCGCGGGACAGGACGTCCCAGCCCCGGATCGAGCCGTCCGGCCTGAGCCGCAACGTCGGGTTGCGGTTGATGGCGCGGGGCGTGGCCGGCGCCAGCCGCCAGCCGGCCCCGTCGAATGTGGCTTCCCGGCCGGCCAGCGCGCCGCGTCGCTCCGAC
>CAKZOF010000647.1 GCA_937135995.1 uncultured Pyrinomonas sp. | reverse complement strand
CGGCGCGCACATCGACCACCCAAACGAGCGCCGCCGCTTCGTCGATGGCGGCGCCAGCTTGCTTGAAGATGTTGGCTGGGATGACCGCATCGTCGTCCGGCACGATGCCGCCCGTATCAACGACGGCGAAACGACGCCCGGCCCACTCGACCTCGCCATAGATGCGGTCTCGCGTGATGCCCGGCTCGTCGCCGACGATGGCGCGCCGCTCACCGACGAAGCGATTGAAGAGCGTGGATTTACCGACGTTGGGCCGCCCGACGATGGCGACCAACGGCAAGCCCGCTGCTGTCTCTTTGGCGGTCATCTTTCCGAAGAAGTTTAGCGCGCCGCACGAGCGGCCAACAAGCGCCACAGGGCGCTTGCCGTGTCCGCCCGCTTGCGCGCTAGAATGATCCCGAAAGCGGCTTGATGAAGAGCGTCAGCGAAAGAACGCTGCTTCGCTTCTGTACCGATGTTGTGCGTCGTCTCGCCAAGCGAGCGCCGGCTCGGCACGTGGATGTCGGTGCGTGCGGCGAGCGGTTAGCAGCGAACTATCTCGTCGCGCACGGTTACCGGTTGGTGGCGGCTAACTTCAAACTGCCCGTCGGGAGAAACGTGCGCGGCGCGCTCGTGCAGAACGAGATCGATATCGTCGCCTACGACCGCGCGACGCTCTGTTTCATCGAAGTCAAGACGCGCGTCTCCGACCGTTTCGCCGCGCCTGAAAGAAACGTCGACCGGCGCAAACGACGCCAGATCACCCGCGCGGCACGCGTCTACCGAAGGCTGTTCGGCGTGCAGGACGAACCCTTTCGTTTCGATGTCGTCAGCATCACGCTCGAACCCGAAGGTGCCAACGCACCGCGCATCGAACTTCATCGCGGCTTCTGGACTGAAGAGAGTTTGCGCAAGCGGCGCTGGGCCAGCGACGGATTGCTCGCTTGATCTCGCCGCGCCTCGTCGTTGGCCATTCGCCACGATTTGAACCGCGAAGCCCCCATCGCTCGACCAACCAACGACGGGCGGCAGCGTCCGGCAACGTGATTGCCGCGACTAATCGGGACGTTGAGGTTCCGGATCCTGGTCGGCGTCTCTCTCCCCGGCTCCGTACGAGGCCTTGGCCCTTCCGCCCGGTCTCGCTGCCTTGGCCGCGAACGCGTCCGAACGGGAGACGGAGAACGCTGGTCTCTTGCGCGAGGAGAGCGAAGGAACATCAAAAGAGCTTGCGGCTATCGAGCAGGATGGTCACCGGTCCGACGTTGACCAGTTCGACTTCCATCATCTGCCTGAAGCTTCCCTTCTCGACCCTCACGCCAGTTTTGCGCGCTTCGGCGACGAACATCTCGTACAGCAGCTCGGCCACCTCCGGCGGCGCCGCTTCGCTCCACGAAGGTCGCTTGCCGCGACGCACGTCGCCGTAGAGCGTGAACTGCGAGACGACCAAGAGCGCGCCGTCTGTCTCTTTCACCGAAAGGTTCATACGCCCCTCGGCGTCGTCGAAGATGCGCAGGCCGGTGATCTTTTCGACCATGTAATGAACGTCCGCTTCCGCATCGTCGCGCGCGACGGCGAGCAACACGAGCAGGCCTTGGCCGATCTCACCGACGGTCTCCCCCCGGACGCGCACGCTGGCGCGCGCCACGCGCTGGACCACAGCCCTCATATCGGTTCGTTTCAGAGCCAGCTAGAAGCTGAAACCAGTTTCATCTCCTTCTCCGTGAGTTCGCGCACGCTGTCGGAAGCGGCGCCTCATCGTTGCTGATGCCGCGCCGGTTTGAACTACTTCTTCGGCGGGCGGCTTGGGCGTATTTCCACCGCGCTCGGCAAACTTCTTTCGTCGTGATGAAGCAGATCGATGACGACGCGCGCGATGTCTTCGGGCTGAAGCTGCCAGCTCTTCTCCGCGCTCGGCTGATCGCTGCCGAAATAAGTGTTGACCGAACCGGGCATGATGTAGCTTACGCGAATCCCTTCGTGCCGCACTTCCTGCATCAACGCTTCGCTGAAGCCGTTCAAGCCGAACTTGGAAGCGTTGTAGGCGGCCATTCGCGGATGCGCGTTTTTGCCCGCGAGCGACGAGATGTTGATGATGTAACCGCCACCGCGTCGCTTCATCTGCGGGATCGCTTCGCGACAACAGTAGAAGACGCCGAAAAGATTGGTTTCGAGCACGGCACGGAAATCTTCCGGCGACATCTCTTCGACCGTGCTGAAATGGCCGATGCCGGCGTTGTTGACCAGAACGTCAAGCCCGCCGAACTCTTCCACCGCATGAGCGACCAGAGCTTTCACCTCGTCGTAGTCGCGCACGTCGCACACGGCGCCGGTCACTTGCGCTTCTCCTATCTTGCTCAACTCGGCGACTGCGCGCTCGACCTCGTCGCCGTGACGCGCGCTGACGCAGACGTTTACGCCTTCGCGCACCAACGCCTCGGCGATGGCGCGCCCGATCCCTTTAGTGCTTCCCGTGACGATTGCCGACTTGCCTTTCAAATCCATGATGTTCCCCTTCATGAGTTAGAACAGTTTGATGCTCGTGCGTCGCTGAAATGGGCAACGCTTCGACCGGCTCTGAATCCACCGGATCGATCGACAATGAACGATTGCGTTGACTGTTCGGCCAACGGAGTAGCCTTGAAGCTTTGAGCATTCGCTCCACCGAAAAGCTCACCCGTTCAACTTGGCGCGCAAAAGTTCGTTGACGATCTTGGGATTGGCTCTGCCCTGCGAAGCCTTCATCACTTGGCCGACGAAGAAACCGAGCAACCCCTCTTTGCCAGCACGGTACTGTTCGACCTGTTTCGGGTTGGCAGCGATGGCCTGCTCGACCAACCGTTCGATCTCGGCCACATCGCTCACCTGTTCGAGGCCGCGCTGGCGCACGATCTCTTCAGCCGATTTGCCGGTGGCGAACATCTCGGCGAAGACCTCTTTGCCCTGCTTGCCGCTGATGCGCCCCTGGTCGATCAGGCGGATGAGCGCGCCCAAGTTTTCGGGCGTGATCGGGCATTTTTCGATCTCCGTTTTCGAGGCTTCGAGTTCGCGCAGCAGTTCCGTGCGCACCCAGTTGGCCGCCGCGCGCGCGTTGCTTGCCGCTTGCGCCGCGCGCTCGAAGTAATCGGCCAGCGCGCGATCAGCCGTCAATTGCGCGGCATCGTTGAACGCAAGCCCGTACTGGTCCATGAACCGCTGCCGCCGCGCGCTCGGCAACTCCGGCATCTCGGCGCGCACGCGCGCGATGAACTCATCGGTGACGATGAGCGGCGGAAGATCCGGCTCCGGGAAGTAGCGGTAATCGTGCGCTTCTTCTTTCGAGCGCATCGGGCGCGTCTCGCCCGCGCGATCATCCCACAGTCGCGTTTCTTGTACGACGGTGCCGCCACTTTCGAGCACGCCGATCTGCCGTTCGATCTCGTACTCGATGGCGCGCTGCATGAAACGGACAGAGTTCAAGTTCTTCAACTCGACTTTGGTCCCGAACCGCTCTTCGCCCCTGCGCCTGACAGAAACGTTCGCCTCGCAGCGCAGGTTGCCCTTCTCCATGTCGGCATCCGACGCCCCGATCCAACGCAAGGTCTGGCGCACGTGGTTGACGTAATCGTAAGCCTCCCAAGAAGAGCGAAAATCGGGTTCGGTGACGATCTCGATGAGCGGCGTGCCGGCGCGATTCAAATCGACGTAAGAGTAACGATCCGTGTCGGGCAAACCTTCGTGCATGTTCTTGCCCGCATCCTCTTCCAGATGCAGGCGCGTGATGCGAATCCTCTTGGGCCGCCATTCGCGCGCGTGTCCTTCTCGATCGCGCACAGCGGTCATGATCTCAAGCTCGCCCTGTTCGGAGAAAGGCTGATCATACTGCGAAATCTGGTAGCCTTTCGGAAGATCCGGATAAAAGTAGTTCTTGCGCGCGAAGATGGACCGGTGATTGATCCGCAACCCGAGCGCGAGCGCGGCACGGGCGGCAAGTTCCACCGCCCGCCGGTTCAGCACGGGGAGCGCGCCCGGCAAGCCCAAGCAGACCGGGCACGTGTTCGCGTTCGGCTCGTCGCCGAAGCGCGTCGAACAACCACAGAATATCTTCGACTCGGTGCTGAGCTGCGCGTGAACTTCCAAACCGATCACCGCTTCCCAACCGTCTTTTGTCATTTCATCGCTCATCGTCTTCGCTGATTTCGACCTTTCGGGATTTTGCCCGCACGCGCCTCTTGGCGTCAAAACGCGCCCGCTTTGCGTTCCGCCGGGCGAACCGACGATCTCGTTACTGGACCGAAGCGGCGCGTGCGCTTCTCAGTTTCTTGATGAAACTATTTGAGATCTTGTCTTCCACCGTTCCGCCGATGGAGTTGACTTTTCCGCTCGCCACCACGCGATTCGTTTTAGGATCGATCACGTTGTAGATGAAACTGGTGGTGAAAGCCTTGCGACCGATCTCAATGATCAAATCAGCATCCAACGGATCTTTGGTGACGACCATGCCCCAGTTTCTGAACTCGGCGTTGTTGGTCAACTTGTTCTCGAGAGCTGAGGACTTGAAAAAGGCCGATTTCGAGCGAACCAAAACCGTCTTCGCCGAACGCAGGATGGCGTTCGGATCGTACTTCGCCGCCGGCGCGGAAGATTGGGCGCTGGCTGCTGAAGAGATCAGCGGCCAGATCAACGGGACGTAGAACAGACGCCACATAGACTCTCCCTCTCTCAAGAATCTTGATGACCACTCGATTCCGCAAAGCAAGCGCCACGCTCGGTTGGTCGCAGAGCGAGCCGGAGAAAGCGCGCATCCACCCGGCGCAGCGGTGCTCTTGTCCGCTCAACGCAACACGCCGGGTGGCACGCCGGCGCGACGCGCTTCGTCTTCGAGGACGCGCCACTGCGCCAGCAGCGC
>CAKZOF010000646.1 GCA_937135995.1 uncultured Pyrinomonas sp. | reverse complement strand
GCGTTTGAAATTATAACTTGGAGCGCCCCGCCGATGCCAACGCGGCAAGAAGCCTTCAGCCCGGAACTTTCGGACACGGATGACGAGGTCGAGTTTCGCGGCTGGACGGTTGCTTCGAGGCAGCGAGATGGCTACAATCTGCATCTGAGAGATTTCGGGGGCGACAGGTTTCGACAGAAGTCGAAGTCGCTCATCGGAGGCATGCCGGGCTTGCTCCATGCAGCTCGTTAAAAAGCATGGGGGAAAACAACTGCCAATACGCAAGAATTGGCTCTCGCTGCCTAATAGCGCAAGCGAGCGTCTCGCTTGCCGGTCGCTCACGCCGGCAAGATGAGATGTCACCCGAAGTGAGCTAGCTCGCGCTTCGACGTTCGGGGAGTGCGAGCGAAAAGCTGATCCGAACTAGTCGCCCGCGGGGTCTTCGCCGCTTCACTTACCCGCAGGCGACGAAACCGGCTCGCCCGAGCCAAAGAGAAGCGGCTAAGCATGTAGAATCCGAGAGTGACGACTTCTGGACCCGAGTTCGAGTCTCGGCGCCTCCACCAAAATCTCCTCGCCTCGTTTCCCCACGTCGTAAAGACCTCGTAAAGACCTTTTGATTGAAATCGCCGCACCGAAGATCCGCCCCTCTTCTGTGTGAAGCGCTTCGGTCTGCGCCTGACCTGACCCAACGCCGGAGAAGACGACGGGACGGTCCTCTTCGCAACCAACCAGCTCGCATTCACAAAACCGCGCCGGAGAGCCTCGTTTCGCTCGCCTTTCAGAAGAGCGCGTCCAGCGCCTCTTCCACCGAACGCACGCCGACGACGCGGATGCCGAGAAGCTTCTGGAGACCGGCCGTGTTGGAAGCGGGCATGACGATGCGTCGAAACCCAAGGGCTTGTGCTTCGCGCGCGCGCGCGCCAGCTTGCAGGCTGCCGCGTACTTCGCCCGTCAATCCAACTTCGCCGAAGACCACCGTGTGCGGATCCACGGGCAAGTTGCGAAAGCTCGAAGCGATGGCCGCGACGATGCCCAAGTCGGCGGCGGGCTCATCTATCTCGAGACCGCCCGCGACGTTGACGAAGACATCGTCGCCGAGCAACTGAAAGCCCATGCGTTTCTCCAACATGGCGATCAGCAGCGCGACGCGATTGAACTCGATTCCCTGCGTAACGCGCCGCCCTGCGCCGTACTTCGATCCCGAAACCAAGGCCTGTATCTCGACCAACATCGGGCGCGTCCCTTCCATGCAGGCCGTCACCACCGATCCGGCAGCGCCCGTTGGACGTTCTTGAAGAAAGACCTCAGACGGATTCGCCACAGGAACAAGACCGCGTCCGGTCATCTCGAACACGCCGAGTTCGTTGGTCGCCCCAAAGCGGTTCTTCGCTGCGCGCACGATGCGATGTTGATGATGACGCTCACCCTCGAAATAGAGCACCGTATC
>CAKZOF010000645.1 GCA_937135995.1 uncultured Pyrinomonas sp. | reverse complement strand
CCATCCGCAGGGCCCCGGCCTGGAAGCGCCCCGGCTTCGAGTCGTGGGCGGCGAGCCGCTCCTCGATCAGCCTCTGGTGCTCGCGCGACTCCTCGAGATGCGTCTCGAACACCGCCGCGAGCTCCGGGAACACCGGGGTCTCGAGCAGCTGGATGGCCTGCGACTCCAGCGCGTACGCGTCGCGCAGGTACTTCACGAGCTCCTCCCGTGGCCTCGGTGTCCTTGGCGCGCAGCGACGCGTCGAGTTGATCGAACACGCGCGGCTTGGCATGATTGTACGTGGCGGCAAACGCGGCAACGCGATTCCAAAACACGACCGCGTCTTCGACCGCCGCGCGCGTGCCGCCCGCTTCTTGAATGCCGATGCGCGCAAGAGGTTTGTTGAGTTCCATGGCGCGCTCGTGCATCCACCGTTCCATACGGGCGAGGTTGGTCTTCTCGCAACCGAGATCGATCAAAAGAGCTGCCCCGACGTTCGGGTGGGCCGCGTAGTTGGCCAGCGTCCGCAAAAGGATTTCCAGCGTCGAGCCGTCCTGACAGCCGCACCCTTTGTTATGTGGGATCGCCACCACGCCATCGACGTTCGGAAAGCGCGCGCGCACGTCGAAAAGGTGTTCGGCCAAAGTGGCGATCTGCTGCGCTTCGTGACTGGCGCACATCGACGTCGGGATGACGAGCACGTGGTTGCGCGTCCCGACGCGCCCATCCGGACGGACGAAACCGCGAAAGCGCGCCCTCTGCTCTTCCGGAAAGTAATCGGGCGGCGGATTGTGAAGGTCTTCGGGCAGATCGCGCACCACCGGCACGTCGTTCGACATGTTGGCGTGCGTCACCCACTCGCCCGCGCCGATGCCGCGGCTCGTGCCGATCGGTTGCCCGTACTGACGGACGAACTCGCCCGGCGGGATCGCGCAGAGCGCGAAGCGGTGGCCCGGCGGAATCGCCTCGCGCACAACAACAATGCGCCCATCGGTGAGCAACAAACCGAGTCCCGGCGCGGTCTGCCGTCGAACGACGGCGACGTTGTCCTCTGGGTTGACGACGAGCGCGTACTCGGCGAGCGGAGCGCTCCGCTGGCAATCGAACTTTGCGTCGGTCATGGTCTTGACTCCTCGCGAGTTTAAGCCAAAACGTTCGGCGAAATGAAGGCGAGTAATAAAGCACGCCGCGTACTTCGGAGTTTAAGCCAGG
>CAKZOF010000644.1 GCA_937135995.1 uncultured Pyrinomonas sp. | reverse complement strand
ATCGTCTCCGGCGTCGCCTCGGAGCTACGCGAAGTCTTCACCAATCTTGTGATCAATGCGCTCGATGCGATGCCCGATGGTGGACTGCTCGCCATCGAAGCGCGCCGCACGGGCGATCAAGCCGTGCTCCGTTTCACCGACACAGGCATCGGCATGCCCGAAGAGGTGCGCCGCCGCATCTTCGAGCCTTTCTTTACGACCAAAGGGCATGCTGGAACCGGACTCGGACTCGCCATCAGCTACGGCATCATCGAGCGGCACGGCGGGCAGATCGAGCTCGCCTCCGAAGTCGGACGCGGAAGCGTCTTCACCATCACGCTGCCGCTCGCCAAAGGCGCGCACGCGGCGGCGACCGAGCGTGATGAACGACCTACACGGGGCATCTGTGCGCTCGTCATTGATGATGAAGAGGCGGTGCGCGATACGCTGGCCGAGATGCTCACCGAGATGGGCCATACAGCCGTCAAGGTCAGCAGCGGGCCGGAAGGCTTGCGATGGCTCGAACGCGCTTCGTTCGATGCGGTCTTCACGGACCTTTCGATGCCGGAAATGGACGGCTGGGCCGTAGCGCGTCACGTCCGCGCGCGCTGGCCTGAGATCAAGACGCTGCTCGTCACGGGCTACGGCGCTTCGCTTGAACCAAATGGTGAATGGACCGAATTGGTCGATGCGGTCATCAGCAAACCCTTCTCCTTCGACGAGATCGCCGCCACGCTCGCCCGTTTGATGACCGCGCCGAGCGAGCCGCTTCCGCGTTGATTTCACTTCCGACGGAACGCGCCTCTCGACACTTTGGATTTCGATCCGGCCGAATGAAAGCACGCCCTTTCGCGAGAACTTAGCTCGCCGCGTGTACGTGCCTAGTTTCGTGGGCTTGCGTGGTTGGGTTTTCCTTTCGCGAGAACTTAGCTCGCCGCGTGTAGCTCAACGCGTGGCAGGAGCGCCCTGCGCGCTGGCGTTTTCGCCTCGTCCGCTGTCTCTCGCCCGCCCAGATGCTCCGACGCCTTTGCAAAGCGCGCAGGCAACGCTGATCTCTGCCGTGTGCATCCGAAAAGATGCTCGCAGAAGCCAGGGACTTGATTCAATCACATAAAAACTTCGGCGACGACGCTTCTTCGCGCATCTAAAGAAGCGCCAGTCACAAACGCGCGCGTGTGATCCGAAGCGTCGTCGGCGAGCGACAACCGCCGAATTTTTTGTCCACGTCCTGCAACAAGATCGTTACACTCGTTGGCTAGAGTCATGCGTGCTTATTAGGAGCCCGGCGGAAATTCGGGGAGTCGAAAGCGTGGCCCGGTATTTGCTTCACAGAGGGTGAGCGCCTTGTTGCCGAACGGAAACAAGACTCGACACAGGAGACAAGGGAAGATCAGGGTTTATGGTAGCCAAAGTAATTTCGTCCAAAATCAAAGTGATCAAAAAGCCTCAAAGCGAGGTTTCCACCGCACAGACCGAGCCAAAGGCTCCCAAAGAGAGCGTGCGCGAGATGGTCGCCACCGTCTCTCAATGGGTCAGCGAGTTTCAGCAAAAGCGCCGCGAAGAGACCTCGCGTGTCCTCAAATCGCTCATGCCGGAACCATCGACGCAGACGAGCGAAGCGTGACCGAAAGAAGATGACGATCCTCGAGTTAGCACGAAGGATCTTTGAACTCCCTCGCTTTTGCTTGTTGCGCATTGATGCTTAAAATGGCAGGCAAGGCATGGGCAGAGAGGAACAAGCTCTGGCAACACCGTGTCTTGTTGTCCAACAACACGCTTAAGAGGGAGAAGGAATGGCCTACGTCGTCACGGAACCTTGCATCGATTGCCGATACACGGATTGCGCGGTCGTCTGTCCGGTGGAAGCTTTTCGCTTAGACGAACGGATGCTCGTCATCGACCCGGAAGTTTGCATCGACTGCGATGTTTGCGTCCCTGAGTGTCCCGTGGAAGCGATCTATCCCGAGGATGGGGTGCCGGAAGCGTGGAAGCATTACATCAAATTGAACGCCGAAAAGGCTACAAGCGGACTGCCCGTTATCAGTCAGAAGTTGGATCCTCTCTGCTGAGCCGGGCGGATGTCGCGACCTCGCTTCGGTGGCGACGGAGGCGCGCGCTAGCAGCCGGGCGTTGGTCTGCGGATCTCGTTCGCAACCTCTTCGCCATTTTTGGTCGGATGCAACGTCGTACCAAACTGCTTCTGAAAAGCGCCGCCCTCGCCGTCGGCACGCTCGGTCTCGGCCTCTGGATCCAAAAGAGAAGGCGCCGGAGAGCCGACGCACAAGCCTACGTTTGGGCGCGTCCCGGTCAGCAGTTGACCTTTCGCGCTGAGCTGATGCCCGGGCGCAGCCGAGCCGAGCGCACCTTTCGCGTGCGCAAGGTGCTGCCCAACGGGCGCGTCGTGCTCGATGGCGTCGGCGGCGAGCACGCCGAAGCCGAGTTCGAATCCGCACGTTGATCGCGCGAAATAAGAGGCCCCGCTTTTTGCCGCCGGTCGTTCCGAAAAATATTTCAAGCCTCGAGACGCATCTGCGCGCCAAGTCGCATAACGACCATGCGCGGCCGGTCGTTCCGAAAAGTATTTCAAGCCTCGAGACTTTGCTGCCGTCGTTTCCAGCTCGCTTCATCGCGCGCAGGTTTGCGAGCGTCCGCCATCGATCGGATAGGTCGCGCCTGTGATCCACGCCGCGCGGCGAGAGGCGAGAAAGAGCACGAGCTCGGCCACTTCGTCCGCCTCGCCGACGCGCCCGAGCGGATGCGTTTGTTTGGAACGTTCGAGGAACGCAGCGTACTCTTCATCGCTCATGCCGCCGCGCCGGTGAAGATCGGTGCGCACGACGCCCGGATTGACGGCGTTGACGCGAATCCCTTTGGGCGCCAGTTCCAGCGCCGCGCAACGCGTCAGCTGGTCCAGCGCAGCCTTGGAAACGCAGTAGGCGAGCACGCCGGGAAAGGCGCGCAACCCCGTGACGCTGGAGACGTTGACGATGTTGCCGCGCGTCCGTTCCAAGTGCGGCACGGCCACTTGCATCAGTCGGAAAACGGCGCGCACGTTGACTTCCATCATACGGTCCCACTCTTCGAGCGCGGTCGTCTCGATCGTCCCGTTGGAAATGATGCCGGCAGCGTTGACGAGCACATCGAGCGCGCCGAACGCGGCGACCGTCTCCTGCACCACTCTTTCGGCATCGGTGGTGATGTCGGCGCGCGTTCCGTGCACCGTGCCGCCACTGCGTGCAGCTTCTTCTTCCAACCGGCGCAAAGCATCTTCACGTCGCCCGACGCCGACCACCCGCGCGCCCTCGCGCGCCATCCGCAAGGCAACGGCACGTCCGATTCCCGAGGTCGCGCCCGTCACCAAGGCAACTTGTCCGCTGAATTCGCCCATCTCTGCACTCCGTGCCTTTAAATCATCGGGAGCGACCGAAAGTTTACTTCAGATGCGGCGATTCATCACGGTTTCAGGCGTTTGTTTTCCTCTTCTTTTTGTGCCATCATTTTCGGTTGTTGAACGATGCCGCCGTCCGCACGGTGCGGCTTGAACTTGCGAGCGATCGCGACACTGGATCAACAGGAGGTTTCGCAATGCGTTGGAAGTTGATCGCGCTGGCCTTGGCTGCCGTTCTTTCGGGCTTGACGGCGGAGCTACGCGCGCAGGGCATCGGTGCGCCGCAAGGCGGTTCGTCTGCCAACGGCGTCGGCAGCGAAGGCGTGGAGAGCTTGCTCGACGGTTCTGGCACCAATCGGTACTACAAACTCGGTCCCGGCGACATCATCGACGTGCGCGTCTTCGGCGAACCACAATTCAACGGGCAAGTCGAAGTGGATGAGGACGGCAACATCGAGATCCCGTTTGTCGAAAAGCCGATCAACGTCAAATGCCGCACCAGAAACGAAGTACGCAAGGCGATCGCGCAAGAGTTGTCGCGCTACTTGCGCGACCCGCAGGTGAGCGTGCGCGTCATCGAGCGTCGGAGCAAATCGCCCGCCATCGTTTACGGTGCCGTGCGCGCGCCGCAGCGCGTGCAGATGCTGCGTCGCGTGAGGTTGCTCGAAGTGCTCGCCAGCGCTGGCGGCGTCACCGAACAGGCCGGCGGGACGATTCAGATCTTTCACACCGAACCATTGACTTGTCCCGAGACCGAAGAAGAGCGGATGATCGCCGAGCATGAACAGAAGCAGACGCGAACCGACGACATATTCCGTGTTCCGTTCGATGTTTACAGCATCGAAGACCTGAAGCTCGGCAAGCAAGAGGCCAATCCGATCATTCGTCCGGGCGACATCGTGATCGTGCAAGAGGCGGCCCCCGTTTACATCACCGGCGCCGTGGTCGCGCCGCAAGGCATTTACCTGCGCGGCAACACCTCGCTCATGACCGCCATCGCCATGGTCGGAGGCTTGCGCAAAGACGCCAAGCCCGGCGAGATCAAGATCTATCGACGCAAACTCGGATCGCTCGAACCGGAGATCATCAAAGTCGATTTCAACGACATACGCAAGCAGAAGTCGCCGGACATGGCGCTGCAACCTTATGACATAATCGAAGTGCCGGGCGCGACGGTGAATAAATCGACGATCTTGCAGACGCTGTTGGGCGGCGCAGTCAACACGGTCACGGCCTTCAGCACGACGCTTCCGCTGCGCGTCATCTACTAGCGGCCGCAATCGGAAGCTTTCACAAAGGAGCGAAAAGACAGAATGGTACAGACAAGAAGGGGAAAGAGTCGGCGAAGGAAGATCACTTTGCTCTGGGTGGCAGTGGCCACGGCGATCGTCGTCGGGCT
Source organism: uncultured Pyrinomonas sp. (assembly GCA_937135995.1). Lineage (GTDB taxonomy): Bacteria > Acidobacteriota > Blastocatellia > Pyrinomonadales > Pyrinomonadaceae > Pyrinomonas. The sequence continues at coordinate 3,842 of CAKZOF010000644.1, read as the reverse complement.
GCTCTGGATGGAGCAGATCGCCCTGCTCTACGTCTTGGCAACGCTCGGTTTGACGGTCCTGATGCTCGTCGTCGCCTTTGCCGACCTCGAAGGGAAGAGTTCTTCGAACGAAGTTTCGCTCAATGAGACCAACGCTGGCGAACGCCGCCGGTGATCTTTGAACAACGGCACTTCTTCGGAACTGATCCTCACGATCTTCCGGCGGAAAAGCCCTGCTTTTCGTTTTTCGCGCGAGCAACCGCTGGCCAGCGGTCGCGTTCTCCGACCGCGAGAAGCAACCGAAGACACGCCGTCCGTCCGTTTCAGCACGAAGAACGTGCGCGCGCTCTTTGCCCGAAGGCGCACCAGTTGAGGTTTTACGAGGGCGATTGTTCAGCGACGGTTGAAATCGAGCGAAAAACGAACTTCGGTCTTTCATCCCGTTCCACCCAGCGAACGCGTCCGATTCTTCACGTTGCCTTTCTTGCTCGCCTCAATGACGAGTGGCGCGCGAAGGCAGGGTGAGCTATGCTTTGAGAAGCGTCCTCGAACGTTTTTCGGTGGAGCACAGCTCCTATTTTCGCGACGAGGTTTCGTGTAGATGATCGATGCGCGCAGCGCGACGGGTTCGGTGTCAAAGGGCGAGCAAGCTCCGGCGCCGACTCCACCGCAAGAGACGAAAAGGGCTGTGCGTCCGCTCCGCCTGCACACCAAAACGACGTTGCTCGTTTCGGCCATCACGCTGATCGTGCTGGCAGCAATGTTTTTGGTCATCAGCTCTCGCGTAGCCGATCTCGTGCGCGAAGAGCAGAAGATGCTGGCCGAACTACAGGCCATCAATCTGGCCCAACAGATCAGCCAGATGCCAGCGCCGCGCGATCCCGCCGAGATGGCGCAAGCGGCGACGCTAGTGCGCGGATCGCGTCCTGGCATCATCAGCGTGCGCATATGGCAGCGCGTCGGCGGCGTCTTCGTCGAAACGGCGGCGGCGGCCGGAAGCGCGCCCGCTGAAGAGATTCCGGAAGAGACCAAGAACTCGCTGCGCAGCGGAATGGCTTCGCGCGTGGTCAGCGCGCGCCCGGCAGAAAAGGACGGCTCGGTCTACCGCGTCTTCGCGCCGATCACCGAAGACGGGCGCGTCAGCGGCGCAGTGGAATTGGTCGAGAGGCTGGACGATGCGCCGTCGGTCGCCGTCCGTTACAGACAGACGGCCATCTGGATTTCGCTGCTGGCGATCGCCTTGATCACGCTTTCGACCTATCTGCTCTTTCGACAAGTGATCTACCGCCCGATCGATGCGTTGCTGGCGGCCATGGCGCGCGCCGAAGCCGGAGACTTCGAGGCGCGCGCCCCCGTGCGCGCTTCGGACGAATTGGGCCAGCTATCGGAAGGCTTCAACCGCATGATCGCGCGCATTCGCGCCATGAGCGAAGAGCGCGAGAAACGCAAGCAACTGCTCGAAGAGCGCGTTCGTGAAGCGACGCTCGAACTGCAAAAGCGAAACGAACAACTCGAGGCAATCAACCGCGAGCTGTGGCGCACCGCCCGCCGCATCACTGAACTGGAGCGGCTGGCAGCCGCCGGACAGACGGCCGCACAGTTTGCGCACGAAGTCGGCACGCCGCTTAACCTTATCAGCGGCCATGTTCAACTGTTGCGCGCTTCGCTCGCTGACCCGCGCGCCGTTTCACGGCTCGACATCATCGGCGAACAGATTGAACGCATCGAACGCATCGTACGCCACACGCTCGATCGCACACGACCGGAGACGCCCATCTTCGCGCCGCTCGATCTGAATGCGCTCGTGCGACGCATACTCAACGCGACGGCTCCAGCGCTCGCAGCGCGCAACATCACGCTGCAAACCGAATTCGCGGCGGAACTACCGTTGGTCGCTGGCGACGCCGACCGCTTACAACAAGCTTTGATCAACCTGATCAACAACGCGCTCGATGCAATGCTTTACGGCGGCACCTTGACCGTGCGCACGCGGGCCGAAGGGGCAGAAGAAGTGGTCGTCGAGATCGCCGACACAGGAAGCGGAATGACCGAAGATGTCCGGTCGCACATCTTCGAGCCTTTCTACACGACCAAAGGGCGCGGGCGCGGCGCCGGGTTAGGACTCTTCATTGTGCAACAGGTGGTGCACGAACACGGTGGGCGAATCGAAGTCGAAACCGCGCCACAACGAGGCACGCTCTTTCGCCTGCGTTTTCCGCGCGCCGCTTCGTCCGGATGATACTCTTCATTGCGCGGAGCTTGCTGAAAGCGCCGCTCCGTGCTCGTCTGGCCGCGAAGCGCACAGTCTGCTGGACAACGCGTAGGCACTCTGCCGCTCCGTGCCCAAGCGCGCCGCCCGCCTTGTGCTCTACCACATCGCCAACCTTTGCCTCTGTGTTCTCATGGACGGAAGCTAACCTTGTGAATCTTGCAAGAGCAATCGCCGTCGCCTCTGTGCTCGCATGGGCGAAGGCCTCGCTCGACGCCCAAGGAAGCACCGTCACCGATGCCAGCCACAAGCCCCGCCCAAACTCCAACAATCGCCTATGCGCAACGACGGGTTTTCACTATTCCGGACGCAGTGTATGATTAGGTGAAGAATGTTCGAGGGCCAAGTGGCGTGAAACGCATCCTCGTCATAGATGACGATCACGCTTCGTGCGAACTGTTGCGCGAAATCTTCGCGGCTCAGGGGTGGGTCGTGGAAACGGCACAAACGCCTGCCGAGGCCCTCAGCCTCGCTGATCGAATCGAGTTCGATCTTGTCGTCAGCGACATCAACCTCGAAGCGGAGCAATCCGGGCTAGACATCTTGCGCGCGCTGCGCCAACGCGCCCCTGTGATCCTCGTCACGGGCTTCGGCACGTTGGAAACAGCCGTGGAAGCGGCGCGCGAAGGGGCGTGGGATTTCATCTCCAAGCCTTTCAAGGTCACGGAAGTGGTCGCTACGGCGCGGCGCGCCCTGGAACGCGCAACAGAGACCGAACGGGCCAGCAAAGATGCGGGAGCGTCCTCGCGCCAGAGTGCCGGGCTGGTCGGGCGAACGCCAGCGATGATCGAACTCTACAAAGAGATCGCGCGCGCCGCCCCATCGCGCTCGACCGTGCTCATCGTCGGCGAATCGGGTACGGGCAAGGAGCTTGTGGCGCGCGCCATCCATGAACACAGCGAACGCGCGCGCGGACCATTCGTCGCCGTCAATTGCGGCGCGTTGACCGAAACGCTGCTCGAAGCGGAACTCTTCGGACACGTCAAAGGAGCCTTCACCGGCGCGGTCGCCGACCGCAAAGGGCTGTGGGAAGAGGCCGAAGGCGGCACCCTCTTTCTCGACGAGATCGGCGAGACGAGTCCAGCCATGCAAGTCAAACTCTTGCGTGCGTTGCAAGCGGGCGAAATAAAGCGCGTTGGCTCGGCGCGAAGCATTCGCGTCGATGCGCGCGTCGTCGCCGCCACCAATCGCGATCTGGAAAAAGAGGTTTCGGCCGGCCGTTTTCGCGAAGATCTCTTTTACCGTTTGAGCGTCGTCACGCTTCGCGTCCCACCCTTGCGCGCGCGCCGCGAAGACATCCCGCTGCTGGCGGAAAATTTTCTCCGTCGCATAGAGGCGGCGGGCGCGCGCCGCTTGCGCCTCTCCCCGTCGGCGCAGGCCCTGTTGATCTCTTACTCGTGGCCGGGCAACGTCCGCGAACTCGAATCGGCGATCGAGTACGCCGCGCTGCGCGCGCGCGGCAGCGAAATCATGCCCGAAGATCTTCCGCCCAAGCTACAAGCCGATCCGGCGCGCGCGCGCCTCTTGAGCGAGCACCCATCGCTCGCGGCGCTCTACGCCGATCTTCCGACGCTCGAGGAACTCGAACGTCGTT
>CAKZOF010000643.1 GCA_937135995.1 uncultured Pyrinomonas sp. | reverse complement strand
AGCTCGACACCGTCGGCCCTTCGCCCCAGACTCGACGCGGCGAGTTCGCTCAATCGTTCCCAATCAGGGTGGACCAGCGTGCCGCCAGCGTCGAAAATGACGGCGCGCGCGCCATCCAGAACCGGATGGAGCCGGATCCTCATGTCGTTTCGCGGCGAAACGGTGGTTGGCGCTTCTCGATTCATGTTCCATGCGTTCGGTTGGTGAACCGAAAAGACGGCTCCCTCTCGCATGAGAGCGCCGCCAGCGCGCCCCAGGCGATCAAACCGCGCCGAGCAGGCGCAGCGCTTCGCGAATGCGCCACTGAACCGTCTGTAAAGCTTGCTCGGCCTCTTCGCGCGTGCGCCCTGTTTTACACATCACGAGCGCGGTGCGCAAGTCGCCGCCGGCCCGTTCGAGTGCGGCGCGCGCCTGCGCTTCATCGAAACCGAGTTCGGCGCGCAAGATGCGTTCGGCGCGTGCGCGTAGCTTCGTGTTGCGCGGCTGCAGGTTGGTCATGCGATTGCCTTTGACGTAACCGAGCCGGATCATCGCCACGGTGGAGATCATGTTGAGGATCATCTTCTGCGCGGTGCCAGCCTTCAGGCGCGTCGAGCCAGCGACCACTTCAGGTCCGACCACGGCGACGATGGGCACTTCCGCCGCGCTCGTGATCGGAGAGTCGGGAACGCACGTCACGGCGGCCGTGAAGGCGCCGATGGCGCGCGCATGTTCCACAGCCCCGACGGTGTAGGGCGTGCGACCCGAGGCGGCGATGCCAACCACGGCGTCGCGCTCTGACACGCCGCGATCTTGAATGTCACGCGCGCCCGCTGCTTTGTCGTCTTCCGATGCCTCCACCGCGCGGTACAGAGCTTCGTATCCGCCCGCGATGATGCCTTGCACGAGATCGGGCGGAACGCCGAAGGTCGGTGGACATTCCGCCGCATCGAGCACGCCGAGTCGGCCCGAAGTCCCCGTGCCGACGTAAAAGAGTCTGCCGCCAGCTTGCAGGCGTTCGACAATGCGGTCGATGGCGTGCGCGACCTCGGGCAGCGCGCGCCGTACAGCTTCGGCGACGCGCGCGTCTTCTTCGTTCATCAGACGGACGATCTCGAGCGTCGGCAGTTCGCTTAATCGCGTCGTGCGCGGGTTCTCTTGCTCCGTGACGGGGATGTTCTCGGTCATGCTGCGAGTAAGTCAGATGCGCGCTTCAGTCCCGAAGTTCTCCGTCGCTCGCGGCGGAGAAGTTTCGCCCAAGCTCTGTAGGATCAACGCCGAAGCGCTCGTGTGTTTTCGTCAAACCTCTTCCAGGAGGCCTCCGCGTCGCGATGAATCCGCTGCGCACACACAGACGACCGAGACGCGCCGACAAACTGGACGTGGACCGAACACGCGCGATCTCCTCGACGATGTGGTCGGCACCGCATGCGCTAAAGAGCGATCATCCGGCGAGCGCCAGCGCTTGCATATGTTCGCGCGCCATGCGCGCTGCGGCCACAGCCGGCGGCATCTCGGGGCGCGTCAGACGAGCTTTCGGTGCCACGCGCGCGATCTGTTGACTCAATGGAACGAGAATCAGATCGCCTGCGGCAAAGACACCGCCGACGTAGGCGACCGGAAAGGATTCGGCTTGCATCTGCAGGCGACGAATGACGGTGATGGCTGCCGTGCCGAGTTCGCGCCCCGCATCGGCGATGATGGCGCAAGCCACCGTGTCGCCCGCGCGCGCGGCCTCGATGACATAGCGCGCAAAACCGGCGATGCGGTCGTTGGTCATCTCCGGCGCGTAGATCGCCGTGGAGAGTTCGTCCGGGTTTTCGCCGCCGAAGTAGGTATAGGCCGCTTGCACGAGCGAGGTCTGCGGCCCGCGTTCATCGGTCGCTTTGGCTACCGCTTGCAGCGCGCGACGCGCGATCCACGAACCGCTTCCTTCGTCGCCGGCGACCGGTCCCCAACCGCCCGTGCATGCGCGTCGCCCACGCGCGTTCTTGCCGCAGCAGATCGAGCCCGTGCCAGCGATGATGACCACGCCGGGGCCGCCGCCAGCCGCTCCGAACAGCGCGATGTCAGCATCCGTGACGACGTAGAGCGAACCGATGCCCAGTCCGGCCAAACTTTCACGCACGCGCTCGCGCAGATCCTTGCGACGCACGCCAGCCAAACCGATCTGTGCCGCGAGAATGTCGGCACGGCTGATGCTCGCTGCACGGCAGGCGCGCTCGACCGCCTCGCGAATCGCCATCGCCGCCTGCGCCACGCCGACGCGCAAAGGGTTGGATGGACCGGCCGTGCCTTCGCCGAGCACGCGACCATCAGCATCGGTGATCACAGCATGAGTCTTCGTCCCGCCGCCATCGACGCCGAGAAAAAGCCCGATCTCGCGGTCATGCTCCGCTTGGCGAGACGTGGGTTCCGGGTGCATAAAACTACGTCGTTGAAACACCGTCCCTCGCTTCTCGGATGAATTCACGGCACAAGCGGTTTCACGTCCGATCATCAGTTTTCTCCTTGCGGCGGACGGCGCGCGTGAAACCGAGGCTTTGATTCTAGCCCGAATTCTTTCATAATGGAAACTAAAAGCTCTTATTTAAACGATAACTCGCGCTGATAGAGCGCCGCATCCGAAGAGGGAGGAGCAACGATGGAGATCAGGCAGCTAAAGGCTTTCGTTGCCATTGCCGAAGCGGGTACATTCACCGCCGGGGCCGAGCGCGTGCACGTCACGCAAGCGGCCATCAGCATGCAGATCAGGCAATTAGAGCAAGAAACGGGCGTCCGGCTGTTTTTGCGCACACCGCGCCGCGTCCTGTTGACGGAGGCGGGCGAACGGTTGTTGGAACGCGCCCGGCGCATCCTGCGCGAGCATGATGCGGCTCTGGCCGAGTTGCGCGAGTTAGCCGGGGCCGAAAGCGGGCGCCTGCGGATCGGAACGGCCTCGGCGATGATCGCTTCCGATCCGTTGCCGCAGATCTTGCAGGAGTTGCGCACGCTTCACCCACGTGCTGAGATCGTCGTCGAATCGGGGACGAGCGCCGCGTTGGTCGAGCAGATACTGGCGGGCGAACTGGACATCGCTTTTGTCTCTTTGCCCGTGGAAGCGCGCGGCGTCGAAACGGAAGTGCTGAGCCGCGATGAACTTGTTGCCATCGCGCGCCCGGACCACCCGCTGGCGACGCGGCGCGTCGTCGATGCAGCGACGCTGGCGCGCGAGCGTCTGATTTTGGGCGAGCGGGGCGGCAACACGCGCCGGCTCATTGATCAATTCTTCGCGCAGGCGGGCGTGCGTCCGCACGTGGCGATGGAGTTGAGTCGGCTGGCGGCGATCAAGCGCATGGTCGAAGAGGGGATGGGGGTCGGCATCGTCCCTTCGCAGTCCGTGCGGCAAGAGGTGGCCGAAGGTCGTCTGGTTGCGTGGTGGATCAAGGGCGCAGAGCGTGTCAACTGGGAGTTGGGACTGGCGCGCCTACGCGACGGGTATGATTCACCCATCTGCCGCACCTTTGTTCGCCTGTGCCGCCGCTATTTCAAGGGCTTGTCGGCTGAGCCGGAACGCAGCGTCGCGCCAGATAGGGCGACGCGCAAAAAGGCCGTCGAAAAGAGCCCCGCCGGCGCGCGAAAGACGAACGCGCGGGAGACCTCGACCGGAACCGCAGCGGCCGAAGCGAAAGGGAAGGCGGCTCGTAAAAGGTAGTTTCGCCGAGTCGTTCGCCACCGTCTGTCTGTGCGTGCGGGGCAGCGCCGCGGCGAGTCTCGTCTTGGTTCGCCGGAAGGGCCTCTTCGTTGTCTGTTCGTACCTCGCCGCCCGCGAAATCTGATATATTGACGTGTCATGCGCACGGACATTGTCATCATTCGGTTGATCTTCAGCGCTATTCTCGTCGCCGCTGGGTACGTCTTGCGTCCCTTTTTCGGGCACCGGTTGATTTCGGCGGCGATCGCCGGTCTGATCGCGCTCGCGATCATCATTTTCGAGATGCGCGTGCAGCGCGCCTCGCTCAAAACTCTGATCGGTGCAGCCGTCGGTTCGATCATGGGCATCATCGGTGCCTACCTCATCGGCACGCTGATCAGTCACCAAGAGTCGCCGGCGGTGGCACCTGAGACGAAGACCTTTTTGACGCTTGCGCTCACCTTCTTCATGGCCTACGTCGGGTTGATGGTCGGCGCGGCCAAGGGCGATTACCTCGATCTATCGGCGCTGGGCGGCATCTTCAGCGACAAGGCGGCGCGGCGTGATTACAAGATCCTTGATACCTCGGTGATCATCGACGGGCGCATCGCCGACATCGCCGAAACGGGCTTTTTAAGCGGCACCATTGTCGTCCCGCAGTTCGTTTTGCGCGAGTTGCAACAGGTGGCCGATTCGCCCGACGCTTCCAAGCGGCAGCGCGGGCGGCGCGGCCTCGACATGCTGCAACGCTTGCAGAGCAACAGCAAGCTCGACGTGCAGGTCGTCGATACGGATTTCCCAGCCATACGCGAGGTCGATTTGAAGTTGATCGAGTTGAGCAAGCAGCTCGAGGCTGTCATCGTGACCAACGATTTCAATCTGAACAAGGTGGCCCAGTTGCACGGCGTCACCGTGCTCAACATCAACGAGCTAGCGAACGCGTTGAAGCCGGTGGTCCTGCCGGGTGAAGCGATGCGCGTCTTCATCTTGAAAGAAGGCAAAGAGTACAATCAAGGGGTTGCCTATCTCGACGATGGAACGATGGTGGTGGTTGACAACGCGCGCAAGATGATCGGCAAGAACGCCGACATCTCGGTGACGAGCGTGTTGCAGACAACCGCCGGCAAGATGATCTTCGGGCGTCTGTGCGAGGAGCCGATCGAAAGCGGCGCGACCAACGAATTGCGGGCTGCCAACGGCGCGGTGCGACGCCCGCTACGCGATGCGCGATCGGCCATCACGCCGACGCGTCACACGGAGCACGACGAAAACTCTTGAGGCCAACCGCGGTCAACACAGCCATCATCGTCGCCGCTGGCGAAGGACGACGCGCCGGCGGCGACAAACAGTTCCGCCGAATTGCTGGCGCGCCGGTGGTCGTCCACACGCTGCGCCGGTTCGAAGCTTGCGCGTCGATTGCGCGCGTCGTGCTGGTGCTACCTGCAAGCGACACGGCGCGCTTTTTCGCCTCGCTCGAAAGTTATGGGTTGAAGAAGGTGGTGCGCATCGTCGCTGGCGGCGCGTCGCGCACGGAATCGGTTTGGCGCGGGTTGCAGGCGACATCGGCGACGGCGGCGAGCATCGTCGCCGTTCACGATGGCGTGCGCCCGCTGGTGTTGCCGACGGAGATCGATTCGGTGGTCGGCGCGGCGCACGAAACGGGAGCCGCCATTCTCGCCGCGCCCGTGATCGACACGATCAAAGAGGTCGACGGCGAGAGTCGCGTCGTACGCACGCTGCCGCGCAGCGGGCTTCGTCGCGCATTGACGCCGCAGTGTTTTCGCCACGATCTTTTGCGACGCGCATACGAGCGCGCCATGGCCGAAGGTTGGGAGGAGACTGACGACAGCGCGCTGGTTGAGCGTTTGGGTGTCGCCGTACGCATCATCGAAGGGAGCGCACGCAACATAAAGATCACCACGCCGGATGATTTCCGCATCGCGGAAGCTTTGCTTCGAGAAGAGATGAACGACCGGGCCAGCGATTCGATGGCGTATGCTTGAGGCGGCTCGTTCAGGCGCGCGGCGCGGGCAGCGGTGAAAGTTCGAACCATCGTTCAAACGAAATCATGTTTCGCATCGGCATCGGACACGACATGCACCGACTCGTGAAAGGACGCGCGCTCGTTCTCGGTGGAGTCCACATCGCGGCGGAGTTTGGCGCCGAAGGGCACTCGGACGCGGATGCGTTGACGCACGCGATCATCGACGCGATCTTGGG
>CAKZOF010000642.1 GCA_937135995.1 uncultured Pyrinomonas sp. | reverse complement strand
GATTTCCAGCTGCTCGGAACCACATCGCGCCGTCTCTTCTTCGATCCAGATCAAGGAAGAAGCTTTCTCCGCACGGGAAATGGATTCGGCTACTACTTCGAGTTAGATCGTCCAGACAGGCACTGGAATTGGAACTATAGCGGTGAGGGACGGACGCGCGACTATCGCGCCGATGTCGGGTTCACGCGCCGCACGGACACGAACCGCCACCGTTTCTTCGTACGGTACGATTCCGAGCCGCGCCCCCGAGCGTTGCTCGTGTCGTGGTATGCGAGGCAGTTTACCTCGTTGCAATTCGATTGGCGCGGGCGATTGCAGAAATGGTCCAGCGATCCGCAGGTGCGGTTCAACCTCCAACGTCAAACAGTGGTCGGCGGCGGCATCAGCTTCGGTTACGAACGGCTCTTCGAAGAGGAGTTCGGCCCGAAGCGCGCGCCGGGGCGACCAGGTGCTTTCGCTGGTGACCGGTCCGAACGCTCGGCACACTATCACGCCGTGTACGGGTTTTGGGGGACAACGCCCAGCAAGAGATACTCTTTCTCCGGCGACATCGGCTATTCGGTGGGCGAGTTCGACTACGACTTCGGCGCCGGGCCACGATTCCCTCGCGTCAGTCCTGCTGCGTTGCGTTCTCCCAACGCTCCGCTCGATCCCGGACCGGGTCGCTCGTTGCGCATGGAGTCGTCTTTCGCCTATCAGCCGACGACAGCCCTGCGCGCCTCGCTCAATTACGAAAAAAGTCGGCTCGCGCGCGAAGACACGGGCCGCACGGCTTTTGATGACAACATCTTCTCGTTGCGCGTCACCTACCAATTCACGCGTTTCTCCTTCCTGCGACTGCGCATCGATCACACGACCTTGAACGCTAGGGTGCGCACGCAATTCTTGTTCGGTTGGACACCACGCCCGGGAACGGCGCTGTACGTCGGTTACAACGACGATGCGCGCCGCAACGGATTCAATCCTTTCACCGGGCAGTTCGAGCCGGGGTTCAGGCGCGACGGACGCACCTTCTTCATCAAGATCTCCCGCCTGATCCGCCGCTCCTTCTGAGCGAAGCCGACGCCGCGGCGAGCGCTTGCCGGAGAAAAAAGCGGCGCCGCAGTGGGAGAAGCGACCTTTCACCGTGTGAGATAGAAAAGCGGCGGGCGTTCGCGCGTGCCCCACGCGGCTTTTCGGCCAACGAGCGCATCAGGGCGTGTTCGTTCGGCGAAAGTGGACCACCGTGGCGCCCCACCCTCCTGCGTCGGGCGGCGCGTCGGTCCAGGCGGCGACGAAGGGCGTGCGCGACAGCACTCGGTGGACCATGGCTCGTTGCACGCCGCGCCCTTTGCCGTGGATGATGCGCACCGAATGAAATCCCCGTTGGTAAGCTTCGCGCAAATAAGCTTCCACTGCCATCTGTGCCTCGCGCGGTTGAACAGTGTGAAGATCGAAGACATCCTCGATCTCCAACTCGAATGGTTCGGGGAACGGGACATTTGCTTCTTCGTCCTGTTCCATCTGCGACGCGGCCACGCCGCCGAACGAGGCGGTGGCAAACCCGTCCGGTGCGGGCGTCGCCGAGCGCAAACGGAGCTTCTGCCACATGCGTCGCAAACGGTTGATGATCGGTGACGGTTTGAACATCGCGCTGAGTTCTGCTATTTGATGGGCGTACGGTCGATTCACATACGAGAAAGGACTATATGAGCTTATGGCCAGAAGATACAAGATCACGGTCGTCGGCGCGGGCAACGTCGGCGCTACTTGCGCCCACTGGTTGGCGAGCAAGGAGTTGGGCGACATCGTGCTGGTCGATATCGTCGAGGGCGTGCCGCAGGGCAAGGCGCTCGACCTCGCCCAGTGCGGCCCGATCGAAGGCTTCGACGCGAAGATCACCGGCACCAACGACTACGCCGACATCGCCGGCGCCGACGTGGTGATCGTCACCGCCGGCGTGCCGCGCAAGCCCGGCATGAGCCGCGACGACCTGCTCGGCATCAACCTCAAGGTGATGAAGGCGGTCGGCGAAGGCATCAAGAACAACTGCCCCGACGCCTTCGTGATCTGCATCACCAACCCGCTCGACGCGATGGTCTGGGCGCTGCGCGAATTTTCCGGTCTGCCGCATAACAAGGTCGTCGGCATGGCCGGCGTACTCGACAGCGCGCGCTTCGCCACCTTCCTTGCATGGGAGTTCGGCGTTTCAGTCAAGGACGTGAACGCATTCGTGCTCGGCGGCCACGGC
>CAKZOF010000641.1 GCA_937135995.1 uncultured Pyrinomonas sp. | reverse complement strand
TCCGCCCAGCGTTGCCGAACAGGTCCGGATCCGCGGGCGTCGCGACGGGCCGACGGAAAGCGGCCGGATTGAAGAAGAGGCCGGGCGGGATGTTTGCGTATGGATCGCCGACCAGATCTGGCCGCTGATTCGAAACGTCAGGCGCGCTGTACTGCGGCGTGAACGGTCTTTCGGAAAGCAGAGTCAAGATCCCATTGATCTGCCACCCGCCGAGGAACGCTTGGACCAGCCCCGAAGCATCCGAAAGGAAAGCGCGACCGCGCCCAAAAGGCAGCTCGTAATTGAAGCTGGCCGAAAACTGATGCTTCCGATGGAAGTCGGAAAGGCCGCGTTCGGCCCGCAAATTCCTGATATCTTGCGGATACTGTTGCTCGCCGGTCGTCGAGTTGTTGGTCGATGACCAAGTATCGATCGAGCGCGAAAAGGTGTAGGAGACGAGCAAAGTCAGACCGTTGCGGGCGCGTCGCCGAAGCGACGTCTGCAGCGCGTTGTAGTTTGAAGAGGCGACTTGATCCTGATATTGAATGTCGCCAAATTGCGGATAGGTGCGCTGCGTGATGAGCGTCCCGTTCGGATCCAAACCGACGGGCAACGGTTGATTCAGATTGTAGCGGATGCCGAGATGACGGCCTTGACTTCCGACATAGCCGATCTCGAAAGCTAGATCGCGCGCCAGCTCGCGCTCGAGCGTTAAGTTGTATTGATAGATCTCCGGCGTCTTGTAATCGACCGGAATGCCCATCGGTGTGTTCAAACCGACTAATCCGCCGCGCCCTTGCGGGAACGGATTATTGAAACTGAGCAGCAGCGGATTGCTCGATAGGCGCGAATACTGCTCGCGTATGACGAACGGATAAGTGACAGCCAATTGTTGCCGTATGACGTTGAAGGTTTCAAGGCTGTAATAGATGCCGCCTCCGCCCCGGATCACCGTGCGATCGTTGCCGAACGGACGCAGCGCGAAACCGAGGCGCGGCCCCCAGTTGTTCTTGTCCGCGTTTACGAGCGATTTCGGGAATCTTGGATCGCCCGAGAGCACGACTTGGCCCAGCTCGGGGATGAAGTTGGCGAGCCGTCCGCTGGCTTCTTCGAGCGGCATCTGCAGTTCATAACGCAGCCCTAGGTTGAGCGTCAGCCACGGCCTGATCCGCCAATCATCTTGAACGAAGAAAGCGTACTGCCAACCGGTCAGGTTTGCCGGTTCGGCACCGATCTGGCGCTGCGTTGAATCGGGCAATCCTAACAGAAAATCCGCAAAGGCGTAGAAACCGCTCGCTGCGCTTCCCGAAGGATTCGTATTTCGCCCGCGAAAACGAAAATCGCCGCGGATGTTGCGCACGTCCGCTTCAACGTAATTGGCGCGCACGATGTCAACGCCGAGTTTGAGATTGTGGTTACCGTTCGTGACGTTCACGACATCGAAGAATTGCCCGGTGCGAATGTTGTAGATGAACGGATCGTTCGGACGATCGCCGAACTCCGAAAAACCATCGATGCGAATCGCCGGAAAACCTTGATATGCTGGGCCAGGAGTGAGCCCCGGGATGCCAAAAAGAGCAGCGTAGTCGATAGCGCGATTCTGGCCGAGATTTTGATTCTTCTGGAAGTAAAAGCCGAAACGCGCCTCGTTGACGACGCGCGGCGAGAAGACGTGCGTATCGCTCAAGGCGAGATTGTTGTACTTGTAATCGACGTCGCGACCGAAGCCGGGATAGAAATTCCGGCTCGATGGGAACGGATCGTAACCAGTCCGCCAGTTGTTCGCATAGCGAACATAGAAGCTGTTGTTTGCCGAAAAGCGATGGTCCACGCGCGCGAGCCATTGGTCACGGTCCGTTCGATTCAATCCCTGCGCCGCGTAGCCATCGAGCGTGCCCGGAATGTTAGCCGCCGGAACAAATCGGAGAATTTGCAGCGAAACCGGACTAGCAGCGACGATGTTCGGGAAACGCGGATCGGGCGCGAGCGGAATGACGTTGGGCGTCGGGCACTCGACCTTCTGCCCCGTCTTCGTCAAGCAGAGCACGCGGTTCGTATCATCGGCATTCCCCCAGATGCCATCCTTTCCCGGCCCGCGCACGTTACGAAAATCGCCACGCAACCAAGCCGCGTTCGGCGCCGTCACAAAGGCCGATTCCGAACGGCGCTCGCGCGTCCCTTCGTACGAGACGAAGAAGAAAGTGCGATCGCGCCCTGACCTGAAAACCGGACCTCCTTCACCGAAGTTGAA
>CAKZOF010000640.1 GCA_937135995.1 uncultured Pyrinomonas sp. | reverse complement strand
AGCGCCCGCTGAAACCGTCGTTGCTCATCGCAAAGGTGCGCCCACCGTCGCGCGAAATCATCACGCCATAATTGTTCGTGCCAACATAAACGACCTCTGGGTTATCTGGATGCACGGCGATGGCATTGATCTCGAGTTGCTTCGAGGTCATCAACGTCCAAGAGCCATCCGCGCCGCCGCGCGTCGAACGCCACAAACCTTCGGTGGTTCCCGCAAAGACGATCTCAGGACGGGATGGATGCTGCATGATGTCGCGCGTGCGGCGCGAACTGGACGGAATGCCCTGCACCTTGCGCCATGTTTCGCCGCCGTCTTTCGACTCGTAGATGCCGCTGCACGCTGAGGCGATGATGTGATCCGGGTTGCGGCCATCAATCTCGATAGCGAAGACATCCGAATCGTCGATCATCCCCTTGTTGATCTTGCGCCACGTCTGCCCGCCGTCGGTCGTTTTGAACGGCAGGTGCCACGATCCGGCGTAGATCACCTTGTCGTTGCGCGGATCGATGGCGAGCGACTCGATGTTGGTGTTGGTCATGCCTGTGGTCGGAAGCTTGGTCCACGTCTCGCCTGCATCGTCCGAGCGGTAAACCCCGTTGTTCGTCCCAGCGACGAGGACATCGGGCTTAGTTGGCGACTGGGCGAGCGAGTGCACCGCTTCCGCCTTCAATTCCTTGGACTCGCGCCACGTCCGCCCGCCATCGGTGGACTTGAAGAACCCGCCCGGTTCCTTGTGCCGATGGGCGCCGACGTAGATGATCTGCGAATCGCGCGGGTCGATGATGATGTGGTCGATGTAAAGCCCCGGGCGATTGAACCCTGACAGCCGCGACCACTTCTGTCCGCCGTCAGCGGAAACATAGATCTGACCGTCGAGCGTTCCGAAATAGATCTTGCGCGCATCCTTTGGGTCGATGACGAGTGAACGAACGTCGCCGCCCATCGGCCCGGTCACGCGCCAGTCGATCAACGCCGCCGGTCGCGTCTCATCACGCGATTCGACCCGGGCGATCAGACTCACAGGCAACGCGACGGCAAGCAGTGCCAGCGCAAACACGTGAACCGAGAAACTCATCTTTCTTGAACCAGTTCGTTGAAACCATCGACGTCGGGGTTGTCGAGTCATGTTCATCTTCTCTCGCACCATTTCGATCTCTGCTGTCGCTCGCTGTTGAAAACGGATTCGGCGTCCGAGCAACCGTCTCGAATCCGAAGCTCTTTACAAATCCAATCTCATTTACTTGGAGAGCGCGGCCCGTTGTGGGATGATTTTGTGCGCCGCTGCGGTTGCACCTCGTCGTCAGCGAGAACCTGTCTTTCACGATGACGGGTCTGTTGAATAAACACGCTGTTCGCTGCATCCGCCCGTCCACCCGACACATCGCATGACTTTTTGCCCACGCGCGAGCAACGACTTTTGCAACGCGTGCTGGTGGCGAGCCTTTGTCGCCAGCATCCAGCCTCATCCTTTGTACAGGAAAACGCTCCTCCTTTTCAATCTCGGAGCGCGAAAGATAATGTAACCTTGCGAGCGTTTTGGGGGCAGAGAGTGGAAAGGGGGAGCGGGCAGCGCTTCGGAAGCGCCGCCCGCTCGCTAATTGCCGCAGCGTACTCTAGACCTAAGCCATCTTAGCGACGGCGCGGCCGACGACGCGGCGCGCGACGTTCTGGCATCGTCTGCACCTCGCTGGCGTCAACGGTCGGCGTCGGCTTCGGTGCCTCGGCGCCTTGCGGCACGATCCAGAGTTCCACCGTCAACGTCTCGCGATAACCGCCGTCCACCGTAACGATGCGACCGGCTTCGATGCCGCGAGTGTTAACGAGGTAATCTTTGGCTCGCTCCGCACGACGCAGCGCCTCGCCCGCACGCCCGCGACGGCCGCCGTAGGCGATGATGTAGCCTTGCGCGCCGGGCTGGTTCTGCAACTGAATGGCGAAGTTGTCGAGTCGAGCCTTCTCGTCGTTGAAGGCGATGTTGCCGTACTCATCGAACTTCGTCGCTTCAGCACGCTGGACCACCGGCGTCGAGCAACTCGCCGTGCTGGTGCAGCTCGCGTCGAGTCCACCAACTTCGACGGTAGCCGTCACCGTTTGCCCGCCGAGACCCGCCGTATCGACTTGAATCGTCGGCGTGCCTTGACCGCTGGTGATCGTGCCGGCTGACACCGTCCAGTTATAGGTCAACGTGCGATCCTCCGGCGCCCCTTGGACGTTGGCCGTGAAGGTGATCGGCTGACCTTGCAACACCGGCTCGGTCGGGCACGTCACCGAAATCGTCGGGCAGGTCGGCGCTGGCGGTGGTGGCGGCGGCGGACATTCGCTCACTGTCACGCTCGTCGACGCGAAGGCGACGCAACCGCAACCGTCATCCACTTCGACGTTAGCCGTGTAGGTCCCTGGTGCCACGCCCGACAGATCCCACGTCACGTTCGGACCTTCGCCGATGATGCGACCAGCCGTGACGCTCCAATTGTAAAGAAGCGTGTCGCCATCAGGATCCGTGGCCGAAGCCGAAAGCTGTACGCGCGAATCGGACGGGTTGGCCTGCGATGGATCGCGTGGGCAGACCGTGATCGACGACGGATTGGCCGTCACGGTCACGGTCGGCGGCTGGTTCGGCAAGAACTCCGGCGCACGCTCGTTGCGCCGTCCGACGAAGAATTGGAACAGATACCCGTTCGGATCGTCCGACGGCGTGAACCCACGCGGGAACGTCCGACTGAAGTGGTCCTGATCCTGTTGGTTCAAGTGGCGACGGTAGGCGGCGCTGAAGCCCATGTAGCGCGTCGGGAAGATGCGCACGCCGAGCAGCGCATCG
>CAKZOF010000639.1 GCA_937135995.1 uncultured Pyrinomonas sp. | reverse complement strand
AGATTTGAAAAGCTTTCCGCCCCGGCTGTCAGAGCTTGAGTACCGCGATGCGCTGGCCAATTCCCACAGCCAGATTGCCGAGTTGAAAAAGATCTCGCGCGAAGCAAAACAGGCCAATCTGGAGATGTCGCCGGAGTTTCAAGGCTTGACACCGGAGAACCGGCAACTCGTGTGCGTGCAACTGGCGAAAAATGAAGGCCAGCCGGCCGATGTTGATACGCTGCTCAATCTGGTCAAAACCACAGGTTTCACGAAACTAGCGCCCGACGAGCAGAAGAAGTTGCTGAACTATGTGGGTGGGATCAATAACGAGATCTCGCGGCCCGCGCGACGAGAGTTAAATCGGCTCTTGAGCGATCCGAGTGTCAACAAGGAATACCCTGATGCCTTCAGAAAGTTCATGACAGATCAACCAGGGTTGACATTCGTCGTGAGCGAAACCACCAAACCAGGCGAATTCAATGCTAAGCGCCGATCCTACAAGATTTCCGGTCCCCAAGAGGTCAAAGAGTTCGAGTTCCATTCCGGCAAAGCCGATGCGCTCAGGTACGACGTCGAAATCAACGGTCGAAAGATCCCCGTCTACATGCCCGGGAAGCCAGACCCTAAACAGATCTATCACACGATAGATGAAGTGGTCAGAGGGCTGGCGGCGTTGCCTCAAGCTAGTCGCGATCGCATCAATAGCGTCCAAGTGAATCCTCAGCGCAACCCCGATGATGCCTACTGGGAGAAGGAGTACGGCATACCCGGTTTCCGTTCGTACATGACGGCCGGCGCGGACGGTAACATCAGCATCTATCCGGGAGGATTTTCGCAAGAGGTTCTAGACACTACACTGATTCATGAAACCGGCCACATCATCTCCGGTCAAGAGTTGAGCGGCAATTCCGTCACCGACCTGACCGGCGGAACCACATGGAGTGACTGGGAAGAGGCAATGAAGAAGGACGGGTTCAGCGCATCGCAGTATGCTCGGAGTTCTCCGGGAGAAGACTTCTCCGAGACGTTGGCCCTCTACATGAAAGTCAAAGGCACACCCGAAGAGGTTGAGGTGCGAGCACTGATGCCCGCGAGGTTCAAGATCATTGACGATCTGCTCGGTAACTGAGCGCTCGCTAATCTTTGCCGGAGATATTGTGCGAAGTAGAATAGAATCAAGGAGACGGGGCAATGCAGCATCCTGGGAAGATTACGTTCATCAACGGGCTGACCAATCAAGTGGTGCGCGAGGTTGATGCCACAAGTGTGCCCGAGGCGATCCGGTTTGCGCCCAATGCCGATGGGCGGTTGGAACCGGTCGTCAAGATCGTCGAGACGACCATCGGTCGGCAAAGGACGATCAAGCAGTATGGTCCTGACGGCGTTCTTCTTCGATCAACGGTGCAGTTTCTTGAAGGGAAGGATGACAGATGAGCCAGACGGCGAGAGGCGTCGGCAGACGCTTGGCGGTGGCAGTGTTGTTGCTCGTTGTTTGTTTCAACTGCGCATCGCAGAAAACAGGCCGCGCGAACCAAGCTCACAGAAGCTAAGTAAGGTCAATTTGATGGCCGCGCCAACATGGTCGCACAGAGGGCGATAAAGCTTCGTATCCGTCGGATAGCCCGTTGTTTACGTTGTAGAAGCGTCAACATGGTCGCGCAGAGGGCGATAAAGCTTCGGGGCAGTGAGCGCAATGATGCAATCAACTGCACTGCTGCTAGTGAAAAGCGGCGCGAAGGCTAAAGCAAAAGGATCTCATAAACACGTGAGCGCAATGATGCAATCAACTGCACTGCCGCCGGTGTTTTGATCGCAGAGAGCGACAAAGCTTCAAGAAGCGGAAAAATCGAGCGGAAGGATCGTGCTCCTTCCGCTCGAAGTCTTTCGATAGATCTGTCAGCCGAGCTAGAACTTCAAGCGCAAGCCGAATTGGGCATTGCGCATGCGCGCTCCCGAGGCGAGGCCGAAGATCTTGCCCGCAGTGCTCGGGTTGCAATCAACGCAACTGTCGGGTTGCCCGAGGTTGACCTTGTTGAAAAGGTTGAAGACCTCGGCGCGGAATTCGAGCCGCGTCGATTCGGTGAGCGAGAAGTTCTTGAAGATCGACAGATCCGTGTTGAAGAATGCCGGTCCGCGCAGGGTGTTTCGTCCGACGTTGCCGAACTGCCCGCGCGGTGCTTTGGCCCACGGCGTGCCTGGACCGATGCCGACGGCGAACCAACCGTTGCGGCTCGGGTTGTTGACGTTCGGGTTGCCAACCCTGTCGGGCCGACACGGACCGGAGTTAACGGAGCAGTTGGCTCCGGAGACGAACGCGGTGAACGGCAGACCGCTCTGCCAGACGGTGATGGAATTGATCTGCCATCCGCCGACCAGAAAATCAAGGCCACGCGAAATGTTGTTCAGGTAGCGGCGACCCCGACCGAAAGGCAAATCCCAAACCTGTGAGAAGAGGAAGACGTGCTTTCGGTCGAAGCTGGTCGGCCCGTACTCGACTTTGCGGTCGTGGTAGTACCCGTCGCCGTAGTTCCTTGCCGCCGACAACGTGTAGTGGGCGAGCAGACTGAGACCAGAAAAACGTGTCTCGAACTTGGTCTGCAGTGCGTTGTAGCGATTGTCGGCGTCGTTGCCGTAGTAGGTGATGTTTTGCGTCCAACCGAAGCGCCGGAAGAAGGGGCGCCGCAACGCTTCGTCGATGATGTCGGGGTTGTTGACCGGTTGGTTGACGTTGTAGGCCGGTCCATCGCCCAAGAAGACGTGCGTGCCCTTGTTGCCGACGTA
Organism: uncultured Pyrinomonas sp.; assembly: GCA_937135995.1. Lineage (GTDB taxonomy): Bacteria > Acidobacteriota > Blastocatellia > Pyrinomonadales > Pyrinomonadaceae > Pyrinomonas. The sequence continues at coordinate 55 of CAKZOF010000639.1, read as the reverse complement.
AGCGATCTCGACGGACGTGTTCGGCGTGAACTGATGCTGCACTGTGACGTTCCAC